>CAZLBQ010000530.1:0-4327 GCA_964557745.1 uncultured Anaerolineales bacterium | reverse complement strand
AGAAGACGAACTCATCGACACTCTTGATGAGAATCTCGCTGGTGGAGCGGCGCAGCCCGATACCGACGGTGTACTTGCCGTATTCGCGCAGCTTGTTCATCAACGAGGAGTAGTCGGAGTCGCCGGAAACGATGGCATAGGTCTGAATGGTGGGATGGGTGAAGAGTGTCTCGATGGCTTCGATGCACAGCCGGATGTCGGCGCCGTTCTTGTGGGCCATGCCGTAGCTGTAGAGCTGGACCAGGTTAACGGCGTTCTCCAGCAACTCGCTGCGGTGGCGGCTGTAGCGCCGCCAATCCCCATAGGCGCGCTTGATGGTCACACGGCCACGTGACTTGAGAAAGTCAAAGAGTTTGGTGAGTTCTAGTTCGCGATGGTCGTCTTCGGCGGCGGCGGCGATGTTCTCAAAATCAACAAAAACAGCGATATGGTTTTGCGGCTCCATACAGTCCATGATTCCTTGGGGCCAGGCCCACTTTGCCAATCAGCTTCGGTATTTGAGAATCAGGCGCGACGGGGCAATGGGACACCCCACTGTACCCCAATATTAGCCCGAACTGGGGTTCCTGACAAGTGCAAACATAAGGCTCTGGCTGGCCAGCCTGTTCCTTGTCGCCCATTTGTGCTATAATGGGGACTGGTGAGAACAGGGATTATGGTAGGATAGCATATGCCAATTGTGGTCCTGGCCGATGACGTCGCCGCCAAGATCGCGGCGGGTGAGGTTATCGAGCGGCCCGTGTCGGTAGTCAAGGAGTTGGTGGAGAACGCGCTGGATGCTGGCGCGACGGACATTCGCGTTGAGATTCGCGAGGGCGGTCAGCGCCTGATTCGCGTCGCCGACAACGGCTCCGGTATTCCCGCGAGCGAGGCCGTCACGGCGTTCCAGCGCCACGCGACGAGCAAAGTGCGCCAGGCCGAGGACCTGTTCCACATCCGCACCCTGGGCTTTCGTGGCGAGGCGCTGCCGAGCATCGCCGCCGTCAGCCGCGTGACGCTGGTGACGCGGATACGCGACGAGACGGTCGGAACGCGGCTGCGGCTGGAAGCGGGCCGCGTCATCGAGCGGGCGAGTGTCGGCGCGCCGGCCGGGACGGTCATGACGGTCGAGAACCTGTTCTACAATACGCCCGCCCGCCTCAAGTTCCTCAAGTCAGCTACCGCCGAAGCCGGCCAGATTCACACCCTGCTCCAGCACCTCGCCCTGGCCTACCCCGACCGCCGCTTCGCCCTCGTCAACGACGGGCGGCAGACGTTCCAGCACAGCGGCGGGACGCTCCTCGACAGCCTGACGACCTTGTATGGCGCGGAGATCGCGCGCCAGATGATCGAGGTCGTGGCTGAGGAGCAGGGAAGCGGGGACGCCCGTAGCGCCGACTTCAGTCGGCAGGAGGACGAGGCAGCCCGTAGCGCCGACTTCAGTCGACCGCAGGAAGACTCCCTCGTGGGTGTGACGGGCTACATCAGCCCGCCCGCCGTCAGCCGCGCCAACCGCGCCCACATGACCTTCATCGTCAACGGGCGCGTCGTCCAGGATCGCTCGCTCAACGTCGCCGTCACCGAGGCCTACCACACGCTGCTCATGGTGGGCCGCTTCCCCATCACCGCGCTGCACATCAACCTGGCGCCTGAGGACGTGGATGTCAACGTCCACCCGGCCAAGGCCGAGGTGCGCTTCCGCGACGGCCGCGCCGTGTTCGGGGCCGTCCAGCAAGCCGTGCGGCGCGCCGTGGTGCGCTACGCGCCCATCCCCCAGTTTGGGGGCGCGGCGGACGCGGGCGGCTGGGCCGACGACGGACGACCGACGGAAGACGATTGGTGGTCGGCGCGGCCGGAGGGGGATTGGGCGGACACTGCTGCGTCCGTCAGCGGCCAGCCCGCCATCCCAACCGCCGATCTGTGGTCGGCGGCAGGCGGGCAGGTCACGCCCATGGGCACGGCGCCGCTGACGAGCGGCGGCCAGTTACCTATGCTGCGCGTCCTGGGCCAGGTCAACCAGGCGTACATCATCGCGGAGGGGCCAGACGGCCTGTATCTCATCGACCAGCACGCCGCCCACGAGCGCGTGCTGTACGAGGAGTTCCTGGCCCGCCACGCCCGCCAGGAGATGGCCCGCCAGGCCCTGCTCGCGCCACTGCCCCTCGACCTGGACCCCACCGAGGCGGCGACGCTGGCCGAGCACGCAGCGGCGTTCGAGGCGCTGGGCTTCGGCCTGGAACCGTTCGGCCCGAACACTGTTCTGGTGCGCGCCGTGCCCGTCGCCCTGCAGCGGGCCGACCCACGGGGGGCCATCCGCGACATCCTGGCCTTGCTGGCCGAGGGCAAGCGCAACCCCGTCGAGGTGGACCAGGAGGCGGCGCTGTTGCGGGCCGTGTGCAAGACCGCAGCGGTCAAGGCCGGGCAGACGCTCTCGCTGGCCGAGATGCAGGCCCTCATCCGCCAGTTGGAGGCGTCGTCGTCACCGCGCACCTGCCCCCACGGCCGGCCGACGATGATCCACCTGACGATGGGCTTCCTGGCCCGCGAGTTCGGGCGGGTCTAGAGCCACAACACACAATTGTAGCTAATCCCCCAATTTTTACGCTCCTTTCTTGCAACCTCCGTCCGACGGGTGTAAAATCGGCACGTTGCTGCCATCCTCACTCACCCTGCCACCAGCCTGCGATACCATCCCTTCACGACAAAGGAGTCCAGAATGCTTCCCCCCTGAACGAGCTTCTGCCATGTCCGCACCGACCAGTTGCCACAATCGAACATCCCCACACAACAATGTAAACTGAGGAGGTCAATGTGGATCGCAAGTTGAGGCGCGCGGCTTGGGCGTGCGCCCTGGCTGGCGCGTTGGTCCTGGTAATGGCCCTCGGCCTCAACCTGGCCACGTCCGCGCTGGCGAGTAGCACAGAACCGGGCGTCTCGTTGGCGCCCAGCGCAGCCGCGCCCCAGGACCTTGGGCCGCGTGATCAGCAGCCGGGTCAGGCGAAGTCACGCCGACCCAGTCCGAGCCGGCCGGGCGTTATCGAGGTAACCGATGACATCCGCAACCAGAAACTGCCATTGAGTCTGGAAGCGCTACCGGCCCTCGATGACAAGGCTGCGAAGGTTGAGTACAACGTCGGCGACACGCGGCGCTTCGTGATTCTGGACGACTACTTCGGCCGCTATCGGCTGGCTGACTACGAGGTGCGGTTGATCTCGGATACCGTCGAGGTCTGGGTCCAGAAGGACCTGCGCTTCCGCAATCCCGACCTGACCATTAACCCCATCCACCCGGAAGCCAATCTCATCAAGTACGTCACCCAGGACCGCATCAACTACCTGGCTGCCGAGGCGGCGCGCATCATCGCCAAGGACGTGGAGTACTTCGGTGACTACAACCCCCGCACCGGGGCCCGCGCCACGCTGCCGGCGCAGCTGGGCCTCCCCGCCGACTATTTCGCGGGACCGGCCAAGCGCGTCATCGTGCTGGTCAGCAATATCCGCGACGAGAACTATTACGACCCGGTGAACCAGCCCTCCCGTATCGTCGGCTTCGTCTCCTCGACGTTGAATGCGTATGCCGACCGCAATATTATCAGCATTGACAGCAGCCGCTGGAACGTCTGGCTGGGTCCGCCCCAGTCCCAGTTCGAGGCCACGATTGCCCACGAGTTCCAGCACCTCATCAACGGCGACCAGGATGACGACGAACCGTCCTGGACCAACGAGGGACGCTCCGAGTTCGCCGAGTTCTTGATGGGCTACCGCCCGACGCCGGAAGACCACCGCACCCAGTGGTCGGACTATCCGGAGAACTCGCTGACGTTGTGGGGAGACCAGGACAACGACCCCGATCAGCCTGGCTACGAGGTCCTGGCGGACTACCAGATCGGCTACTGGTTCCAGCTCTACCTGGCGGGCCGCCTCCAGGCAGCCGGCATTGACACCCAGAACGAGCAGTTCCTGCTGGATGTGTCGCGCGTCACGACCGATCCGCTGCCCGGCGCCGAGGCGATTGACGCCATGCTCCAGCGGGTGGGGGCGCCCTTCCGCTTCCGCCAGCTGTGGCGCGAGTTCCGCATCGCCATGTTGTTCGGTGGGACGAGCGACCAGACGACGTGGGGCAATTACATCACGCGCCACCAGGGGCTGTCGGGTGTCCCGGTCGCCCCGCTGGACCTCGGCCGCCTGCGCCGCAACCTCAACTTCGAGGGCTACGACCAGCCCGGCGTCGCCCCCGACAGCACCGACTTCATCGAGATTGGCTGGTCGCCGGCCATCACGACGGGCACGACGGTCAATTTCCAGGGCAACAACGCACCGCTGCCCACCGACTGGCATGTCATCTCGG
>CAZLBQ010000529.1:0-4332 GCA_964557745.1 uncultured Anaerolineales bacterium | reverse complement strand
CATCCCGGTCGTCTCGCCGGGCGTGGGCTATCCCGGCTCCCGCACCCACTCCCCCAACGAGCACGTGCGCCTGGCGGACTTCTTGCAGGCCGCGCGGCATATCGCTCGTATCCTGGACGGCTTTGGCGATTTGTAGGGCTAACCTGTCAGAACAGCGGCGCAACCTAGCACGGGTTGCGCCGCTGTTGTGTTGTTCACACCCCGCGTGTCGATATATTGACAGACATGCAGACCTCAGTGGTGTTCAATGGAGTCTAGTCTGTTATCCGTTTCACGAAAGTAAGGAGGATTCCCATGACAATGCCCACCGAGTTGAAACCCATGAGCGCCATTCCCTGTTGTCCTGACCTCAGCGCGGACGCCGTGTGCGACGTGGCCGACTTCCGCCGCCACCTGATCTTCCCCACCAAGGCGCGCGGCGCCAACGAGCAGCCCATCCGCGTCGAGGTCGTTATCCACACCCGCTTCACGCGCTGCCCCGGCCCGCTGGCCCTGGGCGAGATCGTCTACAGCACGACGCTCTTGCCGGGCGAGAAGGTGCGCCTGGCGACCACCGACCGCCGCAGCCGCTTCAGCTTCGACAGCGAGAGCAAGCTGAGCTACCGCAGCGAGCAAATGAGCGAGGAGCAGTACCGCATGCGGGCGCTGCGGGCCTTCATGTCCGACGAGAACGCCGTCGATCGCGGCAACGAGAACACATCGGAGCAGGGCAAGTGGGACTTCCATGGCGACGCCAGCGGGGGCATTGGCTTCTTCTCGGCGAGCGCCGATGCCAACGCGCGCGGCAGCCACAGCGGCTCGTCGGCGCGCGACTACCTGCGCGAGCACCGCGCCCACGCCGAGATGTCGGACAACCAGTCGGTGGAGGCGACGCGCAAGGCGCACTCCCTCTCCGTCGGTGAGGTCTCGACGCGCACCCGCAGCCAGGGTGAGAGCGAGGACCACTTCGAGGCGGCGTCGCGCGAGTTCGCCAACCCCAACCGGTGCCACGCCGTGACGTTCCTGTTCTACCGCCTCAATAAGACGGAGACAGTCAAGTTCGAACTGGTGTCCATCGAGCGGCGTGTTATCGACCCCGCCGCCCCGCTGCCCATCGCCGCCAACCCCTTCCGCCCGCTGGGCGGCATCGCCACCGTGCCCCAGGAAGTGCCCGCCACCAACGTCAAGCGCGTCGAGGCCATCGACCGCAGCATCCAGGCCGACCAGCACGTGCGGGCCGCCGCGACGCTCCAGGCGGGCGGCTTGCAGACGCGGGTGAACCTCGTGGCGGGCGTGACGCTGACGGACACACTCGGCGCGCAGCAGCCGCTGGATGACGCGGTCCGCGCCCGCGCCCTGGCCGAGGTGGATGCTCAACTGGTTGCCCAGGGGCTGCTGGACAAGGAGACCGGCAAGGTCAGCCGTCGGGCGCAGGAGGAGTTTGGCTACGAGCGCACGACCTCGCTGCCGACAGCGGGCGTCATCGTCAAGGGCTGCCTGGACGAGTGCGGCGTGTGCGAGCCAGAGCTGCAGCGCCAGATGCAGCTCGAACTCGAACGGATGGAGCTTCAGAACAAGCTCCTGGCCCGCCAGATCGAACTGCTCGACAAGGCGCAGGAGTATCGCTGCTGCCCCAGCCCGCAGACCCCCTAAGCCCCCTCATTCACCGCTGAGGGCGCGGAGGGCGCAGAGGAATGAAGAGCTATCCTTTCCTCCACGCTCTCTGCGTCCTTAGCGGTGAACTGGCGCCCAGGCGAAAAGCGAAGCAGCCGCTTGACAGGGCCGCTCTTCTGTGCTACACTATGGCCCACGTAAGACGGGCACAGCTTGAGCGTCTTATAGGCACGCGGGTGTGGCTCAGTGGTAGAGCGTCTCCTTGCCAAGGAGAAGGTCGTGGGTTCAAATCCCATCACCCGCTCTTCAATCGTCAATTGACAATGAGCAATTGTCAACTTCAGATTTGATAATTGACCATTGTGAATTGATAATTGCGCTGGTGGCGACGTAGCCAAGTGGTAAGGCAAGGCTCTGCAAAAGCCTCATACGCCGGTTCGAATCCGGCCGTCGCCTCTCGAGGCTGGTAGCCATGGCTGCCAGCCTTTTGTGTGTCACGACCGACCGCCGACCGCCGACTGCTGACCACCGCCCACTGTTCGCTGACCGCTGACTGTTGACCACTGTTCAGTGACCACTCCCGCCGGTGTAGCCCAATGGCAGAGGCAGGGAACTTAAAATTCTCACAGTGTGGGTTCGAATCCCACCACCGGCACTGGAACAGGGGTTAGGGGCTAGGGGCCGGTCGTCAGTGGTCAGTGAACAGTGGTCAGTAGTCGGCAGTCGATCGTCGGCCGTCGGTGGTCGGTTTGTGCGTCCCTTCCTCCTATGGTATGATTGGGGATATTGACCTGCCCCGCCGTTTCACGCCTGAGGAGGATGAGTGACCACCAGTGTCGACAAGCTGCCGGCCGACGCTGTGACGACGCCCACGTCACGCGCCGCCAGCGTGGCGGACAGCCTGCCCCTCTGGGCTGCCATCGCCATTGTCTTTACCTCGAATACCTGCATCATGGTCCTGGAGCTGGTCGCCAGCCGCATCCTGGCCCCCGCCATCGGCCAGTCCCTGTACACCTGGACCAGCATCATCGGCATCATGCTGGCCGGCATCTCGCTCGGCAACTGGCTCAGCGGTCACTACGCCGACCGCCTGGCCTCACGCCGCGTCGTCGGTCTCGTCTTCATCCTCGCCGGGCTGCTGGCGCTCAGCGTCATCCCGATCGGGAGTTGGGTCGCCGCCAACGGCGCGGCCACCGGCTTGCCCCTGGCCCTGCGCATTGTCCTGTTCACCGCCCTCGTCTTCTTCCTGCCCGGCGTCAGCCTCGGCCTGATCTCGCCCATGGTCATCAAGCTCACGCTGCGCAACCTGTCGAAATCGGGCAGCATCGTGGGCCGCATCTACGCCTTCTCGACGCTGGGCAACATCGTCGGCACGTTCCTGACCGGCTTCTACCTCATCTCGGCCTTCCCCACCAACACCATCGTCCTCGTCGCCGCCGCCGTCTTGCTCGTCGTCGGCCTGCTCATCGGGCGCGAGCGCCTGTTCCGCGCCGAGCCAGCCGCGCCCTTCACCCCCTTGGCGGTCAGCGGGCCAGTCACCACGCCCGCCATCAACCCCGACCAGGCGCTGTCGCCCGCCCTGGCGATGGGCATTGTCTTCATCGCCAACGTCAGCATTATGTCGTTGGAACTGGTCGCCAGCCGTGTTCTGGCCCCGGTGATGGGCGTCTCGCTCTACACCTGGACGAGCATCATCGGCACCGTCCTGGCGGGCATGGCGCTCGGCAACTGGATCGGCGGCTGGCTGGCCGACCGCGTCGCCTCGCGGCGCAGCGCGGCCTGGATCTTCATCCTGGCGGGCGCGATTACCCTGCTCATCATCCCCCTCGGCCACTGGGTCGTCCTGAAGGGCATCCCGCCCGAGTGGACGCTCCTCGGCTTCACCTTCAAGGCGCCGCTGGTCTGGCGTATCGTCGCCTACACCGGGTCCATCTTCTTCGTGCCGTGCGTGGCGCTCGGCCTGCTGACGCCCATGGTCGTCAAGCTGACGCTCAATAACCTGAACACGACGGGCAGCATCGTCGGGCGCATCTACGCCTCGGCCACCTTCGGCAGCATCATCGGCACCTTCCTGACCGGCTTCTGGCTCATCTCGACCTTCGGCACGCGGGCCATCATCCTGGGTGTCGGCGCCGTCCTGCTGGCGATGGCGCTGCTCATCGGGCGCGAGAAGTACATGAAGCCCGTCGACGCCGTCCTCCTGACGGCGCTCATCGGCCTGCCGGTGCTGATGCTAGGCAACGAGATGCGCAAGCAGGAGACCAGTAACGTCTTCGAGTTGTATAGCTCCTTCCCGACGTACCGCTGCCTGCTGGAGACGAATTACTTCTGCATCCGCTGGTACGACCAGAAGATGGGGACGCCGGAGGAGAACATCCGCGTCCTCGTCCTCGACCACCTCATTCACTCCTACAACTCGCTCGAGTCGGACCTTAACCTGAAGTACGCCTACGAGCGCAGCTACGCCGACCTGATGGAGGGCGTGCCGGTCGCGGGGCCGAAGCGGTTGCTGGCGCTGGGCGGTGGCGGCTACACCTTCCCGCGCTACGTCGAGGCCAAGTACCCCGGCAGCGACGTCCACGTCGTCGAGATCGATCCTGGCGTAAGTTACTTTGCCCTGAACCACATGGGCCGCAAGCCTGATACCAAGATCCGCACCACCAACTTCGACGCCCGCCAGTACCTCCAGGCGAACAGCGGGGAGAAGTACAACTTCATCCTCGTCGACGCCTTCAACGA
>CAZLBQ010000528.1:2044-4341 GCA_964557745.1 uncultured Anaerolineales bacterium | reverse complement strand
CGTCGTCGTCCACGCCCAGGACGCGGTGGGGTGACAGGCTCTCGACGGTGAAGGGTCCGGCGACCCGCACCCGCTTGGCGTCGGTGTAGGGCCGGTCGTAGAGGTACTCGTACTCGGCCTTCGCGGCGATGGACGCGTCGATCTCCTTCTGGCGGGCGAGGCGCGCCGCCCACCACTCACCGTGCAGCGTCCTGGCTTCGTCGGGCCACGCCGCGTCGGCCTCGCGCGGTATCTCCCACTCCTGCCAGCTCTTCTTCAGCGCCGTGTTGAGCTTTTGGCGCAGCGGCTCCAGGGTCGCCTGCCAACGCTCCCAGATGACGTCGATCTCCGCGTTGTTGGCGATGGACTTGAGAGTGATATGGGGCACGCGCTCGTAGACGAAGCCCTGCTTGAGGCTGCCGTGGACGGGCTGGGAGGAGGCGACGCCGCGACCGACTTCGGCCTCCTTGAGCTGACCCTCGCGCGAGTCGGCCAGCAGGTAGTAGGGGTAGCGGGCGCCCATGAGACGGGCGCGGGCCAGGGCCAGGGCGACGCGCGAGGTGTCGATGGTGATCCAGCGGCGGCCCCACTGCTCGGCGACGTAGGCCGTCGTGCCCGAGCCACAGGTGGGGTCCAGCACCAGATCGCCCGGGTCGGTAGCCATCAGAAGACATCGGCCCACGATCTTCTCATTGGTTTCGACCACATAGCGCATATCGTGAATCTTACCTGCTGTGTCCTCCCACACATTAGTGCGTTCTACTCCCTAGTTGTCCGACAGGAAATACTTGTAGGCCAACGTCTCACGAGTTCTCAAAAGTCTGTCAGCCCGCTTCAAGCGCTCCATTTCGGCTGGGTCACCCCTCCAGCAGTGCTTCTCGCCGGGATCTAGCTTCTCACCGTTGAAGTCAAACAGGAACACCCGGTCTTCCAGCCTCCCTGCGTCGCGAACCTTGTCAGCTCGAAAGACCATGGCCCCCGAAGGCAACGGCTCATCCTCTCGCTTCTCATCTGTCGTCAGAGGCCGCTCTTCCCCGGTTGGAAGAACTAACCAGAGCGCTAGCTTCTTGGGATCCTCTGTTGTTCCATCCGACAACTCACGTCTACGAAAGAGCTTCCGCGTCTTTGCTGCTTTGGCATCTCTCGCGTACCAGAGCAGATAGTTGAAGTTATTCCGGATCGTCCGCGTCTCAGGGGAGGCCTTCTTGTACACGATGGTGGCGATCGCGTTCTCATCGCCGAAGACCTCATCAAGAAGACACCGAATACGATGAACGTTTTTGTTCGATATCTGCACGAATACTGATCCGGAGTAAGAGAGGAGGTCTCTTGCAACAGTCAGTCTATCTCGAAGGTAAGTCAGATACGAGTGAACACCATCGCGCCAGGTATCGCGATAAGCCCTTACCTGCTCTGCCTCCCGTGTGATGTGATTGACATCGCCATCCGTAACATCGCGGCTTGTCGTGCTCCACTGGAAATTGGAACTGAACTCGATGCCGTAGGGCGGGTCGATGTAGATGCACTGGACCTGGCCCCGCAGCCCCTCGCGCTCGGCCAGGCTGGCCATGACCTGCAGCGAGTCGCCCAGAATCATGCGGTTGGTCCAGTTCTGGTCGTGCTGGTAGAACTCCGTCTTGTCCACGCCGTCGGGAATACCGTTGAAGTCGGCGAACAGGTCGAGCTGCTGCTCGACGGCAGGGCGGCCGGCCTGGGTCGCCCGCAGCAGGTCGTCGATGAGGACCTTGGGGTGGACCTTCTCCTGGATGTACAGGGGCGGGGCGTGGACGACCAGGTCGCTCCAGTCCTGCTGGTCCTTGCCGCGCCAGACGAGCTGCGGGTCCAAGTCGCGGTTGCGCCGCTCGTAGGCGACGCGCAGCGGGGTCTGCGCCTCGTCATCGAGGATGGACTGGTACTCGGCGGTGGGGATATTGCGGCGCGTTGCCTCGGTGTGGCGCAGCGTGGCGACGGTCTTGGAGCTAGCGTTCTTGGCCATGGTCTGCTTTCACTTGCGTCGTGGTCGGCGCGGGACTTGGCAGTCCCGCGCGAGCGTAATCGATGCTCGCGGCGGCGCTTCTGGCTAGCCGCGCTTCCCGCTCCCCGCCGCCCTGGGGGCGCGGGAGTTGACACTCCCGCGCGAGCGGTAATCGGTGCTCGGGGCGGCGCTTCTGGCTAGCCACGCTTCCCGCTCGCGGCGGATTGCCAAATCCGCCGCTCCCCGCCGCCCGCCCTGGGAGGCGCGGGAGTTGGCACTCCCGCGCGGGCGGTAATCGGTGCTCGGGGCGGCGCTTCTGGCTAGCCACGCTTCCCGCTCGCGG
>CAZLBQ010000528.1:0-1944 GCA_964557745.1 uncultured Anaerolineales bacterium | reverse complement strand
CGGATTGCCAAATCCGCCGCTTGTCGCCCTATGCGCGGGAGTTGGCACTCCCGCGCGAGCACTACTTGGTGGTCGGGACGGCGCTCACAGCAAGTCGCGTGCGTCATCGACGGGAATGATACATCGCGCGTCAGATGCATAGAAGCGGGCGGACGACCAGGGGTAGGCCTCCGGGCTTGGGCTTAAGTTCCAATGAGACTGACACGGATTGTGGTGTATATACGTCATCTTCTGTCGCAAGACCTCGGGCGAGAATACATCCTTGGCATTGTAGCCATCTTCCCACACTTTGTGGCGCTGATGCGTTGGTCGAGACACGGCAGACGCCAGGAACGCCAGAGCCGAGGCGTGCTCCTCGGCCTCCAAGTGGCGGACGAGACGGTCGGCCGTGATGTGCTTGTAATCGCGAACAACATCGGCGACTGAGTCGGTCGCTGTGCATTGAACGATCAGGTGGACGTGATTCGGCATGATCACGAAACTGAATAGCTTCCACCGCCCCTGGCGGCGCATGCAGTCGAGCGTGTCCAGCAGCAGGCGCTTGATGACATCGCGACGAAAGACGTGGGCGTGCTGGATGGCCGTCGTGGTGACGAAGTACAGGTGATCCGGGTTGAAGTCGGGCCGCCAGCTCGACATGGGCCAGGGATACCTTTCGGGGCGCTGGATTTGGCAATCCAGCGCGAGCGGTCGTAGCTGCTCGCGACGACACAATGATGCTTGGGGCGGATTGCCAAATCCGCCGCTTGTCGCCCTATGCGCGGGAGTTGACACTCCCGCGCGAGCGGTAATCGGTGCTCGGGGCGGAGTGCCAAATCCGCCGCTTGTCACCGTGTGCGCGAGAGTTGGCACTCCCGTGCGAGCGCTACTTGGTGGCCGGGGCGGCTGCCGCAATACCGTAGGCGGCGCGGTCGACGTGGCGCTGCACCACGGCGGCGAAGTCGTCCTGGATGCGGTACATATCGGTCAGCTCGGCGAAAGCCCACCGCCCGTGCGTCCCCAGGTAGTTGACGCCCGGCACCCAGTAGGTCTCCATGGTCGCCTTCTTGTCCTTGGCGTCCTCGCCGCGGAAGCCTTTGATCTCCACGACCAGGTTGAGCAGGTCGTCCTCGCCGTGCCCGTCGTCGACACGGACGATGAAGTCGGGGAGGTAGCGGCGGGCCTGGGCGCCGTGGCGGTAGGGTACCTCGAAGCCGAGGCCCTGGTTCTTGACGTAGGCCCGCACCCGCGGGTGGCCCTCGACCACGCGGCAGAACTCGGCCTCCCAGTGGCTGTCCAGTACCACCCAGTTGACGTGGCAGCGCCGCGCGTCGGTCTGCCAGCGGCTGGTCTTGGCCGTGATGAAGTTGACGTAGGCCGTCGAGCCGGTCGGGTTGTACGGGTCCAGCAGGGCCTTGATGGGCTGCGAGCCGACGAGGGCGCGGGTGATGCCCGCCGTGATGCGCTCGCAGGCGAGGTCCGCCAGCTCCTGGAACATGAGCTGGGCGGGATAGGTGTTCCCCACACACTGGAGGTAGCCTTCGTCCAGCCACTGCTTGACGATGCGCTTGAGCTGGCCGAAGAGGGCGAGCTGGGGGTCGCCCCCAGTATCCCGCCAGCGGGTGTACAGCAGCCGCTTGGTCAGGTTCATCACCACCGAGGACATGCGCGTATCGGCCAGGTGTTCCAGGGTGAGGTCGACACCCTCGCCGATGAGGCCCTGGTTGCGGGTGATGGACGGCCCGACCAGATCGGGCGTCAGGGTCAGCACCGAGTCGGGGGTGAAGACGGCGGTCAGGCGCTCGTTGGGCAGCTCGACCCGATAGCCCTCGACCCGCGGGAAGGTGATCTCCAGGGCGTCGCGCTCGGGCCGCACCGCCCGCACCTGAACGGTGTCGCGCGGCCGCTGCGGCGGGGCGACGACGGGCTTGGCAGTGAAGTCGAAGGGGATGCCCAGCACGTCGG
>CAZLBQ010000527.1:0-4371 GCA_964557745.1 uncultured Anaerolineales bacterium | reverse complement strand
CTCAGCATCCACGCGCCGTACTACATCAACCTCAACAGCAAGGACCCGCAGAAGCTGGTCGACAGCCAGGGGCGGGTGCTGGCGGCGGCACGGGCGGGGCATTGGAGCGGCGCGCGGAACATCGTCCTGCACCTGGGCTTCTACCACGACAACACGCCCGCTGACTGCACGGCGATTATCCACGACAACCTCAAGCCGGTGGTCGAGACGATCCAGGCGGAGGGGCTGGATGTCGTCCTGCGGCCGGAGGTGATGGGCCGCGTGAGCCAGTGGGGCGACCTGGGCGAGACGCTAGAACTGTGCGCGTCGCTGCCGGGCTGCCAGCCGTGCATCGACTTCGCCCACCTGCACGCGCGCACGGGCGTCTACAACACCTACGCCGAGTTCGTGGACATCCTGGACCAGACCGAGCGGGCGTTGGGGCGCGTGGCGCTGGATGACATGCACATCCACATTTCCGGCATCGCCTATGGCCCCAAGGGGGAACAGCATCACCTGGCCTTCGCCGACGCCGACTTCAACTACCGCGACTGCCTGCGCGCCCTGCGTGACCGCGAGTGCAAGGGGCTTGTCATCGGCGAGAGTCCGCTCCGCGAGTACGATATGCTGTTCCTGCGCCAGGTGTGGGACGAACTCCTGGCTGAGGCGTGACAGATGGAAGTCTACGACGTAGTCATCATCGGTGGTGGGGTCATCGGGGCGAGCGTCGCCTGGCGGCTGGCAGCGCTGGGCTGCACGGACGTCTTGCTGCTCGAACGCGAGCCAGACCTGGCGACGGGCTCGACGGGGCGCTCCGTCGGCGGCATCCGCCATCAGTTCTCCAGCGCCGTCAACGTCCGCCTCTCCCTGGCAAGTGTGCAGCAGTTCCACCGCTTCACTGAGGACACGGGCGAGCCGGCCCACTTCGTGTGGTGCGGCTACCTGTTCCTCTTCGACAATGGGGTCGACTGGGCGCAGGCCCAGCGCCAGGTCGTGTTGCAGCGGGCGCTCGGCGTCGAGGGCGTGGTTACACTGAGTCCGGACGAGGCCGCGCGGCTCGTGCCCGGCTTGCGCGTCGACGACCTGGTGGGCGCGACGCTCTGCACGCGGGATGGCTACGGCGACCCTTACTCGATCTGCCAGGGCTACGCCAAGGCGGCGCGGCGGCGCGGCGTGCGGGTCCGGTCGGGGGTAGAGGTGACCGGCATCGAGATTGCTGAGCAACGGGTACAGGCCGTCGAGACGACCGAGGGGCGGATTGTCTGTCGAACCGTCGTCAACTGTGCGGGACCGTGGGCGGCGGAAGTGGGGAGGCTGGCGGGGGTGGAGTTGCCCATCGTCCCGCTCAAGCGGCAGGTGTACATCACCGACCGCTTCGACGGGCTGCCGGCCGACATGCCGATGGTCATCGACTTCTCACCGTCGTTCTACTTCCGCCGCGAAGGGCCCGGCATCATGTTCGGCATGACCAACAAGGACGAACCGCCTGGCTTCGACCAGACGGTTGACCCCGGCTGGCTTGAAACGACCATCGAGCAGGCGCTCAGGCGCATTCCCGTCCTGGCTGAGGCGCGCGTGATGCGGGGGTGGGCGGGCCTGTACGACACCACGCCCGACGCTAATCCGATCCTCGGCCCCATCCCGGATCTGGCGGGCTTCCTGGTCGCGGCGGGCTTCTCCGGCCACGGCTTCATGCACAGTCCGGCGACCGGCCAGGCGCTAGCCGAGATGGCCCTGGGTCTCCCGCCGAGTATCGACGTGGCCGACCTGGCCGTGACGCGGTTTGGAGTGAGCGAAGGACGCGAGCATAATGTTATCTGAGGATCGACCTAGCATGACACGAGCATTCCTGGACCGCCTGGCCGCCGGCCCTCTGGTCGGCGACGGCGCGATGGGCACCCAACTCTACGCGCGCGGCATCTCGTACGACCACTGCTTCGACGAGTTGGTCGTCTCACGGCCCGACCTCGTCGCCGCCATCCACCGCGACTACCTCACGGTCGGCGCCGAGATCATCGAGACCAACACCTTTGGCGCGAACCGTATCCGCCTGGCGGCGCATGGGCTCGCCGATTGTGTCGCGCTGTTCAACGCCCGCGCCGTCGAGCTTGCCCGTCGCGCTGTAGCGGACAGTGGGCGGACGGCCTTCGTCGCCGGCGCCGTCGGGCCGTTGGGCAAGGGCATCGCGCCGTATGGCGCGTTGAGCCAGGCCGAGGCCCGCGCCGCGTTTAAGGAGCAAATCGAGGCGCTAGTGGCCGCCGGGGTGGACCTGCTCATGCTGGAGACCTTCGCCAACCTGGCCGAGATGATGGAAGCGGTCAAGGCCGTGCGGGAGGTCGCGCCGGACGTGCCACTGGTCGCGCAGATGACCTTTAACGAGGAAGGCATCACCGTCCACGGCGACTCGCCCGCCGATGTCATTGCCACTCTGGAGCCGCTGGGCGTCGACGTGGTGGGGGCCAACTGCTCGCACGGCTCGCAGCCTATGCTGGCCGTGATGGAGGCGATGGCCGCTGTCGCCACCAAACCCCTGGTGGCCCAGCCCAACGCCGGCTTCCCAACCGTGATCGACGGGCGCTACATGTATCTCTCCTCGCCCGACTACATGGCCGACTATGCCCGCCAGATGCTCGAAATCGGAGTGTCGATTGTCGGGGGCTGCTGTGGCACAACACCCGACCACATTCGCGCCCTGGCCGACATGGTCCGCGTGGCCGTCCCTCGGGTCCGACAACGTCCGGTCCTGAGAGCGAGTTTTAATACCTAAGCGCCCAAGCCCGAGACGACCTACCAGCCGACCGGGTTGCAGCGTAAGCTCAAGGAGAAGTTCGTCGTCACGTGCGAGGTGACGCCGCCGCGCTCGTTCGACGTGGCCCGCATCCTGCCGGCCGTCATGTCGCTGCGCAAGTCGGGGCTGGTGGACGCCATCGACGTCGACGACAACCCGCGCGCCATGGCGGGCCTGAGCGCCCTGGCAATGTGCTCGCTCATCCAGACCCGTGTCGGCATGGAGA
Source organism: uncultured Anaerolineales bacterium (assembly GCA_964557745.1). Classification (GTDB taxonomy): domain Bacteria; phylum Chloroflexota; class Anaerolineae; order Epilineales; family JAHCIE01; genus JAHCIE01. The sequence continues at coordinate 1,378 of CAZLBQ010000527.1, read as the reverse complement.
CCGTCCTGCACCTGGCGTGCCGCACCCGCAACCTCCTCGCCCTCCACTCCGAACTGATGGGAGCGCACGCGCTGGGTGTCCGCAACGTGTTCGTTGTCATGGGCGACCTGCCCCACGTCGGCGATTACCCGCATGCCTCGGCCGTCAGCGATGTGACGGCGTCGGGGCTGATGAGCCTCATCAAGCGCTTCAACGACGGCGTGGACATGACGGGCAAGCCGCTGGGCAGCCAGACGTCCTTCTTTGTCGGCTGCGCCCTCAACCTGGGCGCGGAGAAGCTGGACAAGGAACTCAAGGTACTGGAGAAGAAGGTGGCGGCGGGGGCGGACTTCATTCTGACCCAGCCGATCTACGACGCGGAGACCTTCTACCGCGTCCAGCGGCAGCTCGGCGCCTTCCCGCGGCCCTTGATCGTCGGCGTCATGCCGCTGTACAACGCGCGCAACGCCGAGTTCTTGCACAACGAGGTGCCGGGGATGGTCATTCCGGACGCCATCCGTCAGCGCATGCGCGAGGCGGGCGACGAAGGTGGGCGCGCCGAGGGCGTGCGCCTCGCCCAGGAGTTCCTCGACGCCATCCACGACCATGTCCAGGGCGCGTACTTCATTCCGCCCTTCCGCCGCTACGACATGGTCATCGATGTCTTGCAGGGGCTGCCGTGGGTGGGCGCGGCCCGGCAATTGGAGCCGGCATGAAGGTTAATATCTTTCTCTTTGCCTCGTTCCGTGAGGCCATCGGTCAGCGGCAGCTCGAGTTGACCGTGCCGGACGGCGCGACGCTGGGGGATGTGTGGCACGCGCTGCAAGCGCAGTATCCGAAGCTCCGCATCCCGCGCCCGGCGGCAGCGGTCAACGAGGAGTACGCGACCTTTGACACGCCGGTTCACGACGGGGACGATATCGCCTTCCTGCCGCCCGTCAGTGGAGGGGAGGACCAGGTGTACAGGATTACCGACCAGCCGTTGAACACGCAGGCGATTGAAGCCGCCGTCACCCATCCGGGCGCGGGGGCCATCGTCACCTTCCAGGGTGTGGTGCGCGACAACAACCTGGGCAAGTCGGTGGAGCACCTCGTCTACGAGGCTTACCCGCCCATGGCCGAGAAGGTCATGGCCCAGATTGGAGAGGAAGTCGCGCAGCAGTGGCCTGGAGCGCGCTGCGCGATGGCCCACCGCATCGGGCCGCTCGCCATCGGCGAGGCGAGTGTCGTCATTGCTGTCTCGACGCCGCAGCGCGTCGACGCCTTCGCCGCCTGCCACTACGCCATCGACCGCCTCAAGGAGATTGCGCCGGTGTGGAAGAAGGAAGTCTGGAAGGGCGGGGCGTACAGGATTGAGGGCAGCGCGCCGGGCAGCGAGGCCGAACAAGCAGCCGTCGAG
>CAZLBQ010000526.1:0-4371 GCA_964557745.1 uncultured Anaerolineales bacterium | reverse complement strand
CACAGCTTGTAGGGGTAGCTCATGCACTGCTCCGCTACCCGCGACAATTGATGATGGATGATTGACGATTGACGATTACCCACGCTCCCCCCTTGACATCCTCCCCATTCTGTGATAAGATGGGGATACTGGTATCTGATATTTCAGATTTCAGATTTTACGAGTGGTGAGCCGCCAGGTCAAATCAGCGAGAGTGTCTATGGCGACTGAGCTTGGGGCGCTGGTCCAGGAGCGCCTGACCGACACCGTCTACGGCCTCATCCGCGAGCGCATCCTCAGCGGGGCTTTCGCCCCCGGTGAGAAGCTCAACGTTGACCAACTCGCTGAACAGCTCAATATCAGCCCGACTCCCGTCAAGAGCGCGCTGGCCCTCCTCGCCGTCGAAGGTCTTGTCACCGTCCAGCCCCGACGCGGCACCTTCGTCGCCTCCATCTCCCAGGAAGACCTATCGGAAGTACTCGCCATCCGCGTGGCTCTCGAAGCCCTGGCCGCCGACACCCTCCTCCAGCACATCACGCCCCAGGACATCACGGCCCTCAAGGCCATGGCCCGCCAAATCGCCGACGCCGCCGACGTTGACGAGCATACCCGGCTCAACGCCGAGTTCCACCACCGCCTCGTCGAGTTGAGCGGTAATCGCAAGCTGCTCGAACTGTACCGTCAGCACCACGCCCACATCCACATCGCCCTGGTGCATTCGCACTCCCGAACGTGGCGCGAGCGCGCCGCCGCCGAGGCCGCCGCGCATGGCTCTATCGTCGCAGCCATTGAACGCGGTGACGCAGCCGCCGTCAAGAAAGAGATCACACGCCACCTGACGCGTTCGCGGTCTTCCCTGCTGAGTGACATAAGCTCCCAGGCGCAGCCGGACGACCGGCCCTGAGCGAGCCTGGGTCTGTCGTGTCCCGATTGTTGGCTCAACCCCTGGTTCCACGTGGAACCCTAGCTCGAGGAGGAGACACCCATGCGAGGCAAGCTTGTTCTGATCCTGGCCCTGGTCGTGATGCTGGCCCTGGTCGCATGCGCCGGGCCGGCCCCAACCGCGAGCCAGCCGGCGGCGCCCGCCGCGCAGCCCACAGCGGCCCAGGCTAAGGCCGCTCAACCGGCCGCCCCAGCCGCCCCGGCGGCCAAAGACGCGCTCCAGCCGGCCAAGCTCCGTCTGGCGTCGTGGCAGTGGGACGACCCGGCCTACAAAGACTTCTGGGAAGGCACTACCAAAGCCTTCACCGAGGCCAACCCGGGCGTCACCTTTGACCGCTTCGCCTTCCCCATCGATCAGTTGTGGGACAAACTGAATACCGAGGTCGCGGCGGGCAGCCCGCCCGACCTGATCGAGGTCACCGGCTTCAACGTCTTCCAGTATATGGACCAGGGTGTGCTGGCCCCGCTCGACAAGTGCTTCGCCGGCACCGACATCATGGACAAGGTCAAGGACCAGAAGACCTACGCCGTCAAGGACGGCAAGCCCTACGCCCTCAACCTGTCGGCGCGCACGCTGCAGCTCTTTGTCAACGAGAAGCTGTTCCAGGACGCCGGCGTCAAGGTTCCTACCAACTTCGCCGAGTTCAAGGACGCCGCCAAGAAGCTGACCGTACCGGGCAAGGACCAGTACGGCCTCGTCCTGACCAACCTGGCTCACTCGCGCCTGTATGAAGGCGTGCTCGTCTTCGTCGCGGGCTACGGCGGCCACTACTCCAAGGACGGCAAGCCCGCCCTCAACTCGCCGGAGGTCATCAAGGGCGTCCAGTACTTCAAGGACCTGTTCGACGCAGGCGTGATGCCCAAGGGCGTCAAGGACGCCAGCGCCCAGTACGCCTGGTTCAACCAGGGCAAGGCCGCCATGAGCATCGACGGCGCGTGGTACTGGGCGGTCCTGGAGAGCCAGGCGCCTGAGGTGATGAAGAACACCAAGATCTACGCTATCCCAACCGACAACCAGAAGACAACGGGCGGTATCAACAACCTCATCGGCATCTCGGCCAAGACGCCCAACTACCAGCAGGCGTGCGAGTACCTCAAGTTCATCGCCGACCCCAAGTGGGGCAAGACCTGGGTCGAGAAGAGCCGCACCATCTACCCTATCGAAGGCTCGGTGACGCCGGAGTTCCTGAAGGCAAACCCGTGGTTCGATATCTTCAATAAGGAACTCGCCAAGTCGGTCCCGGTGGCCCCGCCCGGCCTGGAGATCTACTACAACGACCTGCAGAAGATCATCAATGACAAGCTGGTCGAGGTGCTGTACAACGGCAAGCCGGTCGAGCAGGCCATGAACGAGGCCCAGGCCGCCGCCGAGAAGCTGATGAAGAAGTAGGAAGACGGGACCCCCATCCCCTGCCCTTCCCCCACAGGGGGGAAGGGAGAAAGCCCGGCCTCCCCTCTCCCCGCGTGGGGAAGGGAGAAAGGCCGGCCCTCCCCTCTCCCCTCGTGGGAGAGGGGCCGGGGGTGAGGGAAGAGTGAGGACACCACGATGGTCAACCCGAAGATCGAGACCCGCCAGAGCGCGGCCCGCGCGCCCGCCCGCCGCCGCTCGCGGCAGCAGGACTGGCTGCCCTACCTGCTACTGACGCCGGCCCTCACTGCCATCGTGGCCGTCGTGCTCTACCCCATGCTCTACAACCTGTACTTGAGCTTCTTCAGCATGCACCTGCTGCGGCCCGACGGGCGGACGTTTGTCGGCCTCCAGAACTACGCCGACATGCTGACCGAGCCAGCCTTCTGGCGCTCCCTCCAGGTGACGCTGATCTACACCGTGGGCAGCGTGGTGTGCAGCTTCGGCCTGGGCCTGGCGACGGCGCTCATGCTCAACGTTGACTTCAAGTGGCGCGGCGTGGCGCGGGCCCTCATCGTCGTCCCCTGGGCCACGCCCTGGCTGGTCACGACCCTCGTCTGGTACATCATGTTCAACCCGCAGATCGGTCCCATCAACGAGATCCTCAAGCGGTTGGGCCTCATCCAGCAGGGCATCCCGTGGCTGTACCAGAACTCGACCTCCATGGCCGCCATCGTCATCACCACCGCCTGGCGTGAGTTCCCGACGGCCACACTACTCATCCTGGCCGGCCTGCAGAGCATCTCGCCCGAACTCTACGAGGCCGCCGCCGTGGACGGGGCCAGTCGGTGGCAGCGGTTCTGGGACATCACGCTGCCCAGCCTGCGCGCCGTCAACCTTGTTGTCCTGGTGCTGCTGACCATCTCGGCCTTCAAGCTGTTCACCGTCGCCTGGGTCCTCACCCAGGGCGGCCCGGGCGACGCCACGCGCGTCCTATCGGTCTTTACCTACGAGGAAGCCTTCAAGTTCTACCGCATCGGCACGGCGTCGACGCTGGCGACGCTGCTATTCATCATCAGCGCGGGCCTCATCGTCACCTACTTCAAGCTGCTGCGCGGGCGCGAGGAGATGGACTGATGGTTCAGGAGCGCGGCCGCATCGGCGGCCTCTACAAGCTGGGCTTCGCCCTCATCGTGGCGTTCACCGCCGTCGCCATCTTCTATCCCTTCTACTGGATGGTCATCGCCTCCATCCAGCCGGAAGGGTCGAGCCTGGCCAACGTCTCGCTGCTCCTGCCGCACGGCTTCAGCCTCAGCGCCTACACCGCCGTCCTCCAGCGCAAGCCGATGCTGCTGTGGGTGTTCAACACCTTCCTCGTCACCGTCGCCGCCACCGCCCTCGTCGTCCCGCTCAGCCTGCTGGCGGCCTACAGCCTGAACCGGTTCCGCTTCCGGGGCCGCACAGGCGTCATCTTCTTCGTCCTGATGACCCAACTCCTGCCCGCCTCGGCCCTGGTCGTTCCGCTGTTCCTCATCTTCCGCAACTACCGCCTGCTCAACACCCTGCAGGGCGTCTCGCTGGCCTACATGTCGTTCCTGCTGCCCCTGGCGATCTGGATTCTGTGGGGCTACATGCAGACCATCCCCGCCGAGTTCGAGGAGGCGGCCATGGTCGACGGCTGCGACCGGCTGGGCGCGTTCCTGCGTGTCACCGTCCCCCTGGCCGTGCCCGGCCTGGCCGCCGTCGCCCTATTTGCCTTCCTGGAAAGCTGGAATCAATACCTCCTGGCCTACGTGCTCACGAGCAGCGAGGACAAGTGGGTCGTCTCGCTCGGCCTCTACTCGTTCATTGGGGAGTACGTCATCCTGGTCGAGCAGATGATGGCGGCGTCGGTCATCGCGTCCATCCCTGCCCTGCTCGTCTTCGTCATCCTGCAACGGTACCTGCGGGGCGGCCTGGCCCTGGGCGGCCTGCGCGGCTAGCGCCCGAGAGTTGAGAACCACTATGCGCATCACCAGCATCGAAGCCATCCCCGTCCAGGCGTCCATGCGGCCGGGCGACGTCTACTGGGGCAACCAGTCGTGGGGGCGCAACAAGCCCAG
>CAZLBQ010000525.1:0-4378 GCA_964557745.1 uncultured Anaerolineales bacterium | reverse complement strand
CCTATGCGCCTCGACCCGCAGAGCGGCGTGTGGAGCATTCGAGGCTTCCCCTATTGGCTGGGCAAGTTCTACCTCTACGAGGTCGAGGTCTTCGTGCGCAGCACGGGCCGCGTCGAGCGCAACCTCGTCACCGACCCCTACTCAGTCAGTCTGTCCATGAATAGCGAGCGCAGCCAGATCGTCGACCTGGCCGACCCGGCCCTCAAGCCGCCCGACTGGGATACCCTGGTCAAGTCACCGCTGGCAGGTTTCGAGGACATCGTTCTCTACGAGTTGCACGTCCGCGACTTCTCCATCTTCGACATCTCGGTCTCTGAGCGGGATCGGGGCAAATATCGCGCGTTCACGCACGCCGACTCGGACGGCATGCGCCACCTGCGGCGCCTGGCCGCCAACGGGCTGACCCACATCCACCTCTTGCCCGTCTTCGACGTCGCCTCCATCAACGAGGACTGGACGAAGCGCCACGAACCCGACCCCATGGTGCTCGACCTGTTTGCGCCGGACTCCGACCGCCAGCAGGCGATCATCGAGCCGGTCCGCGAGCTGGACGGCTTCAATTGGGGCTATGACCCCTACCACTACGGCGTCCCCGAAGGCAGCTACTCGACTCGCCCCGACGGCTCGCGGCGCATCCTCGAGTTCCGCGAGATGGTGAAGTCGCTGGCCGACAGCGGCCTGCGCGTCGTCATGGACGTCGTCTACAACCACACCCACTCCAGCGGCCAGAGCCGCCAGTCCGTCCTGGACCGCATTGTACCGGGCTACTACCATCGGCTAAACGCCGACGGCAATGTCGAGAAGAGCACGTGCTGCGAGAACACGGCCACCGAGCACCGCATGATGGAGCGGCTCATGGTCGACACCCTCGTCCGTTGGGCGACGGCGTATAAGGTCGATGCGTTTCGCTTTGACCTCATGGGCCACCACATGAAGGCCAACATGCTCAAGGTGCGCGACACCCTACGCGGCCTGACAGTGGAGCGCGACGGCGTTGACGGTAGCCAGATCTTTCTGTACGGTGAGGGCTGGAACTTTGGTGAGGTGGTCGACAACCGCCGGGGCGTGAACGCCAGTCAGCTCAACATGAGTGGCACGGGCATCGCTACCTTTAACGACCGCCTGCGCGATGCCGTGCGCGGCGGCAGCGCGTTCAGTGGCCCGCGTGACCAGGGCTTCATCACCGGCCTGTGGTATGACCCCAACGGGACGCCCCAGGGCAGTACCGACGACCAGCGCAGCCGCCTGTTGTTCTACACTGATCTCGTCCGCCTCGGGCTGGCGGGCAACCTGGCGAGTTACGTCTTCGAGGAGCAGGGCGGGACACGCGTGCGCGGCGACCAGTTCTGGTACGGCGGCGCGCCGGCGGGCTATGTCGAGAGTCCGCTGGAGACCGTGACCTACGTCGAGGCCCACGACAACGAGACGCTCTTCGACGCCATCCAATTGAAGGCATCGCCCTTGACCGCCCTGCCCGACCGCGTGCGGATGCACAACCTGGCGACGAGCCTGGTCATGCTCGGCCAGGGCGTGCCCTTCTTCCAGGCAGGCCAGGACCTGCTGCGCTCCAAGTCCATGGACCGCAACAGCTACAATTCCGGTGACTGGTTCAATCGCCTCGACTGGACGTACAACTCGAACAACTTCGCCGTCGGTCTGCCGCCCGCGGCGGACAACCGCCACCTCTGGCCGCTGATCCACCCCTTGCTCGCCAACCCGGACCTGCGCCCCACGCGGGCCGACATCCTGCGCGCCGCTGATCACTTCGTGGAGATGCTGCGTATTCGCAAGAGTACGCGCCTGTTTCGCCTTGGCGACGCGGCGGCAATCCAGCGTCGCGTCGGCTTCCTGAACACCGGCCCCTATCAGACGCCCGGCCTGGTTGTGATGGTGCTGGACGGCAGCGGCCCGGAGGGCGTCGATGGGCCGTACGAGTTGGTCGTCGTCCTGTTCAACGTGACGCCCCAGACCCAGCTCTGCACCGCCGAGCCGCTGGCCGAGCGGCCCATCCAGCTTCACCCCGTCCTGCGCGAGTCGAGCGATCCGGCGGTCCGCGCTGCCCACTTCCATGCTCCCAGTGGTACGTTTGTCGCACCACCGCGCACGACCGCTGTCTTCGTCCAGCCCCGTGTCTACGGTTAGGCTGACACGGCCTCTCCCTGGCGCGGGGCGCGCCGCGCGGCGGGTGCGACGGCGTCCTCGCGGATCATGGCGGCGGCCTTCTCCGCAATCATGATCGTCGGCGCGTTGGTGTTGCCGCGCACCACGACGGGCATGATGGAGGCGTCGGCGACGCGCAGCCCGTCTAGCCCGTGCACACGCAGCCGCTCGTCGACGACCGCCGTCTCGTCCTGCCCCATCTTGCACGTCCCCGCCGGATGGTACAGCGTCTGCATCCGCCCGCGCACGAACTCTGCAATGGCGCTGTCACCTTGCACAGCACGCCCCGGCCAGACCTCGTCGCCCCGATAGGGACCGAAGGGGTCCAGGCGAACCAACTCGCGCGCCAGCTTGACGCCGTCGACCATGACCTGCACGTCCCGCTCGTCGGTCAGGTAGTGAGCGTGGATGGCGGGCGCGGCCAGCGGGTCGGTCGAGCGCAGCGTGATGCGGCCGCGGCTGTAGGGGGTGATCAACACCGCGCCGAAAGTGAAGCCGTGGCCGGGCGGGTTGGCGTAGCCGTTGTCCATGAAATAGACCGGCGCGAAGTGGAACTGGAGGTCGGGCGCCGCCAGGTTGGATTGGGTACGGACGAAGCTGCCCGCCTCCGCAATGTTGGAGGTCAACGGCCCCCGCCCGCGTGCCAGGAAGTTGGCGATATGGCGCGGCTGCTCGGCCGCGGCGAGGGTGATGGGCTTGAGGCAGGCGTACGTGACGGCGATGGCCGGGTGATCCTGGAGGTTGGCGCCCACACCCGGCAGGTCATGAACGACGTCGATGCCCAGCGCGCGCAGGTCGTCGGTCGGCCCGACCCCCGACAGCAGGAGCAACTGGGGCGAGTTGATCGCCCCGCCACACAGGATGACCTCTCGCTCGGCGCGCACTTTGTAGCGTTGGCCGCGCTGGATGTACTCGACGCCAACAGCCCGCGTCCCCTCGAACAGGACGCGGCTGGCCTGCGCCCCCGTGACCACGGTCAGGTTCCGCCGCTTCATGGCCGGCCGTAGAAACGCGGCGGCCGTGCTCCAGCGGCGCCCACCCTTCTGCGTGACCTGGTAGAAGCCCGCGCCGTCCTGCTCCGCTCCGTTGAAGTCGGGGTTGCGCGGCAGCCCGGCCCGCACACTGGCCTCGACAAAGGCGTGGGACAGGGGGTTGATGGTCCGCTGGTCAGCGACGTTGAGGGGGCCGCCGACGCCGTGGTACTCGGACGGGCCGCGCTCCTGGTGCTCGCTGCGCCTGAAGAAGGGCAACACGTCGCGGTAGCCCCAGCCGGTATTGCCCAGGTCGCGCCAGTTGTCATAATCGGAGCGGTGGCCGCGCATGTAGATCATGGCGTTCATCGAGCTGGAGCCGCCCAGCATCTTGCCGCGTGGCCAGTACACTCGCCGCCCGCCCGCGCCCGGCTCGGCCTCGGTCTCGTAGGCCCAGTCAAGCGGTGTCTTGAACAGCTTGGCGAAGGCGGCCGGAATGTGAATCTCCTGCTTCTTGTCGGGCAGCCCGGCCTCAATGAGCAGCACTCGGGCTGCCGTGTCTTCGCTCAGGCGGTTCGCCAGGACGCAGCCCGCCGAGCCGGCCCCAACGATCACATAGTCTGGCATGGTACAGTCTCCTCTGGCCCGCCGCGTGGGGTCCGTGCTATCATAGTGTCACATTGAGCCTGAGTATACCACGTGTCGAGCGCCGCGGCTAGCGCGGTTGAAGGAGATGATGATGACCGAGCAGCGGGTGATTGCAAGTGTCGCCGATTTGAAGGCATTGGTGGGACAGGAGGTGGGCGTCAGCGACTGGTTCGAGATAGGTCAGGAGCGGGTGAACGCGTTCGCCGACGTGACCGAGGACCACCAGTTCATCCACGTCAACCCGGAGGCCGCCGCGCTGACGCCCTTTGGCGGCCCCATCGCCCACGGCTTCCTGACCCTGTCGCTGACGGTCCACCTGCGCGAGCGGCAGCACGGCTGGCGCTGGAACCTGCCGCTCAAGATGGGCGTCAACTACGGCCTCAACCGCGTGCGCTTCCCCGCCCCGGTGCGCGTCGGCAAGCGGGTCCGCCTGCGCTCCGTCCTGGCCAATGTCGAGGAGGTCAGCGGCGGCGCCGTCCAGTTGACGTTCAATGATACAGTGGAAATCGAAGGCGAGACCAAGCCCGCCTGCGTCGCGGAGTCGCTCATGCGGTTATACATCTGACGAGCCTCCGCCTGTCGAAAGCACTGCTAGAGCG
>CAZLBQ010000524.1:0-4383 GCA_964557745.1 uncultured Anaerolineales bacterium | reverse complement strand
AGGCCGCCGACGATGAGGCGCTTGAGATACAGCTCGTCGGAGATGCGCAGGAAGACGTCCTGTTCGAGGGCGTTGTAGTAGGTGGTGAACGGCCGCGCCGACGCGCCGCCGTAGAGGGGCTGGAGGACGGGCGTCTCGACCTCGATGAAGCCCCGCGCGTCCAGGAAGCGGCGCATGGCGCGCACGATGCCGCTCCGGATGAGGAAGATCTGGCGCGTCTCCGGGTTAGCGATGAGGTCCAGATAGCGCTGGCGGTAGCGCGCCTCGGTGTCCTTGAGGCCATGCCACTTCTCGGGCAGCGGGTTGAGGGCCTTGGCGAGCATCTGGAAACTGTCGACCTGGACGGTGATCTCGCCCAGGCGGGTGCGGAACAGCGTCCCGCGCGCGCCGATGAAGTCGCCGCGGTCGAAGACGTCGTGGAGCCACTTGTACTGGTCGACGCCGATGTGATCCTGGCGGAAGGCGAGCTGGATGCTACCCGTGCCGTCCTGGAGGGTGGCGAAGGTGAGCTTGCCGTGGGGGCGGAGGCTCATCAGGCGGCCGGCCACGGCGGCTTCGGGGGCCGGCGGCGGATCGGCGGCGTCGGGCGCGGCGGCGCGCGCTGCCTCCCAGGCGGTGAAGAGGGCGGCCGCCTCGTGGGCGGTGTGGCTGCGCTCGACGTGGGCGGGGTAGGGGTCGATGCCCTGGGCGCGCACGGCGTCGAGCTTGCGCAGCCGCTCGGCGGTCAGGTCGTGGAGGTCAGGCTGGTCGTCGGTGGCGTGGGTCATACGGGTGTCCTTGAGACGACGGCGGTCGTCACACAAAAAGGCCAGGGGGCTGGCCCTGGCCTGGAACTTCACGGGACACGCCGCGCCGGGGCCGCGGCGCGGGACTAGCGGATGGCCATGACTTTGAACTGCAGGACGCCGCCGGGCGTCTGGACGGAGACCGAGTCGCCGACGACGCGGTTGAGGAGCGCTTTACCCAGGGGCGACTCGTTGGAGATGAGGCCCTGGGCTGGGCTGGCCTCGGCCGAGCCAACGATGCGGAACGTCTCCTCGGCGCCCTCGCCGTCCTCGCAGACGGTGACGGTCGAACCGAGCTGGACGCGGTCGTGGCTGTTGGGCGCGTCGATGGCCTTGGCAATCTTGAGGGTGTGCTCAATCTCCTGGATGCGACCTTCGACAAAACCCTGCTGGGTCTTGGCCTCGTCGTAGCCGGCGTTCTCGCTCACGTCGCCCTCGTCCTTGGCCTCTTTGATGCGTTTGGCGATCTCGGGCCGGCGCACGTTGACGAGATAGTTTAGCTCTTCCTCGAGCTTCCGACGCCCCTCGGGCGTCAAGAAAACTTCCTTCATAGCCGCGTTGCTCCTGATGGCATCCACCACGTCGCACACATGATAGGCCCCCGCCTCATAGACGACAGTGTGAGGCGCAGGCCGCGAAAGACAGCGCCGCGACACGTGTCGCGGCTAGGGGTCAAGACTGGCAGTATTATACTATATGTTGGTAGAAATGCAAAGTGGGCAGTTGTGAGGCGGGTTGCAGGTTGGTTGCGGCGCGGCAATTGCGCGCGGGGCGCGGCGGGTGTATAATGGGACCTGCACTTGGCGCTCAGCGCTCAACACTCACTTACTCAGCACTGTTTGAAGGTGGTCACGTGGCAGAGTTTAATTATGGCGGGCAGGCGGTCATTGAAGGCGTCATGATGCGCGGGGCGCGGCACGCGGCAGTCGCCGTGCGCAACCCGCGCAGCGAGATTGTCGTCCACGAGGAGCCGCTGACGGCGCCCATCTATACCAGCCGCTGGGGCAAGCTGCCCTTTGTGCGCGGCCTGGCCCTGTTGTGGGACGCGTTGGGGCTGGGCTTCCGCGCCCTGATGTGGTCGGCCAATGTGGCGCTGGAAGACGAGCCTCAGGCCGAGTTCAAGGGGCCGGTGGCGTGGGGCACGGTGGCCGTGTCCCTGGTGTTGGGGGTCGGCATCTTCTTCCTGACGCCGTTCCTACTGGCGCGGCTAGCCGACTCTTATGTCAATAATAGTTTCGTAATGCACGTCATCGAGGGCGTGGTGCGGCTGGCGCTGTTCCTGGCCTATATCGTCCTCATCGGGCGGGTGCCGGAGATCCAGCGCGTGTTCGCCTACCATGGCGCAGAGCACAAGACGATTAATGCCTACGAGGGGCGGGCCGACCTGACGCCAGCATCGGTGGCCCGCTTCTCCCTGCTCCACCCGCGCTGCGGGACGGGCTTCCTGCTCGTCGTGATGGTGGTGTCGATCTTCGTCTTCGGGCTGGTGGGGCGGCCGTCGCTACTAGTCGGCATCGTGTCGCGCATCGTGCTCATCCCAGTCATCGCGGGCATCTCGTATGAGTTTATCCGCTTCAGCGCCAAGCGCTACCAGACCAACCGCCTCATTCGCTGGCTCATCACGCCCAGCCTGGCGCTGCAGCGGCTGACGACACGCGAGCCGGACGCGGGGATGCTCCAGGTCGCCATCGCGGCGCTGGAGAGCGTGCTGCGCGCCGAGGGCACGCTGGAAGAGACAGGTGAGCCGGTGGTCGAGCGCGCCGCCGCGTAACGGGCATTCACCGCAGAGGACACAGAGGGCACAGAGGGATTCAATAACTATTCTCCGCGCTCTCTGCGCTCTCTGCGGTGAAAAGGGGAATGATGCCACATACGTTAGCGGGCAAGATGGCGCTGGTGACGGGCGGCGGGCGCGGGATTGGGCGCGCGGTGGCCGAGGAACTGGCGCGTCACGGCGTGTCCGTCGTAGTCACGGCGCGCAGCCCACACGAGGTCCACGCGGCGACGGAGAGCCTGCGGGCGCTGGGCGCCGACGCGCTGGGCGTCGTAGCCGACGTGGCCCTGGCCGACGACGTGCGGGCGCTGGTCGAGCGGGCCGTGGACCGCTACGGGACCATCGACATTCTCGTCAACAACGCCGGTGTCCTGATGCCGGTGGGCATGGCCTGGGAGGTGGACCCCGACGAGTGGGCCTATACCGTCGCCGTCAACCTGGTCGGGGCGTTTCGGCTGTGCCACGCCGTGCTGCCCCTGATGATCGAGGAGGGGGCAGGGCGCATCATCAACGTCTCGACGGGCGCCGCGCGCAGCGTGATGCCGGGCTGGTCCGCCTACTCGGCGTCCAAGGCCGGCCTGGACCACTTCACCCGGGTGCTGGCCGTCGAGGCCCAACCCCATGGGGTGGCCGTCAACGCCGTCTATCCAGGCATCACCGACACACGCATGCAGGAGGACATCCGGGCGCTGGGGGCCGAGCAGTTCCCGAGCGTCGAGCGCTTCCGCGAGCGCCACGCCCAGGGCCAGATCCGTGACCCTAGGGAACCGGCCGAACTCATCTTCTGGCTGTGCACGTCGCAGGCGCACGACGTCACGGGCCAGGTGCTGGACATCAACGACCTGGCGGTGCGGGAGCGGGTGGCCCACGACCTGGGACGGCCGCTCTTGCCGGGGCCAGAACGCTAAGACGACCCATTCAGACCACTCAAGGGAGAGGACCCGACCATGCCCTACCAGCACGTCACGCTGCCGTCTGACGGCCAAAAGATTCGCTACGAGAACGGCAAACTGGTTGTCCCCGACAACCCCATCCTGGGCTACTTCGAAGGCGACGGCATTGGGCCGGACATCACGCGGGCGTCGCTCCGCATCTGGGACGCGGCGGTCGCCAAAGCGTACGGCGGCCAACGCCGCGTGGCCTGGATGCAGCTCTACGCCGGCGAGCAGGCCAACGAGGTCTACGGCGACTACTTCCCCGCCGAGACGCTAGAGGCGCTGCGCGAGGTGGTGGTGTCCATCAAGGGGCCGCTGACGACGCCGGTCGGCGGCGGCTTCCGCAGCCTCAACGTCGCGCTGCGCCAGGAGCTGGACCTGTACGCGTGTGTGCGGCCGGTGCGCCACTATCCTAACGTCCCCAGCCCGCTACGCGAGCCGGACAAGGTGGACGTGGTTATCTTCCGCGAGAACACCGAGGATGTGTACGCGGGTATCGAGTACAAGGCGGGCACGCCCGAAGCGCAGCGCGTCATCGACTTCCTGCAAAAGGAGATGGGAGCGCGCTTCCTGAGCGATGTCAACTGCGGGGTGGGCATCAAGCCCATCAGCGAGTTTGGCAGCAAGCGCCTGATCCGCAAGGCCATCCAGTACGCCATCGACTACGACCGCAAGAGTGTGACCTTCGTTCACAAGGGCAACATCCAGAAGTTCACCGAGGGCGCGTTCCGCAACTGGGGCTATGAGCTGGGCAAGGAGGAATTCGGCGACGTGTGCATCACCGAGGACGAGCTGTGGTCGAGCTACGGTGGCAAGCAGCCGGCCAGCAAGATTGTCCTCAAGGACCGCATCGCCGACATCATGTTCCAGATGATGCTGCTGCGCCCCG
>CAZLBQ010000523.1:0-4391 GCA_964557745.1 uncultured Anaerolineales bacterium | reverse complement strand
CGAGGACATCGCCGAGATTGTGTCGCGCTGGACGGGCATCCCGGTCAGCAAGCTGCTGGAGGGCGAAATCCAGAAGCTGTTGCAGATGGAGCAGAACCTCCACCAGCGCGTCATCGGCCAGGACGAGGCCATCGTGGCCGTCGCCAACGCGGTGCGCCGCGCGCGGTCGGGGTTGCAGGACCCCAACCGGCCCATTGGCTCGTTCATCTTCCTGGGGCCGACGGGCGTGGGCAAGACGGAGCTAGCGCGGGCGCTGGCCGAGTTCCTGTTCGACGACGAGGACGCGCTGATCCGCCTGGACATGAGCGAGTACCAGGAGCGGCACACCGTCGCGCGACTCATCGGCGCGCCGCCCGGCTACGTCGGGTTCGAGGAGGGCGGCCAGTTGACGGAGGCGGTGCGGCGGCGGCCCTACTCGGTCGTGCTGTTTGACGAGATCGAGAAGGCGCACCCCGACGTGTTCAACGTCCTGCTGCAAATCCTGGACGACGGGCGGCTGACGGACAGCCAGGGGCGGACGGTCAACTTCAAGAACACCGTCATCATTATGACCAGCAACATCGGCAGCCAGCGGCTGATGGAGATGGAGCGCACGGGCATGCCGTGGTCGGCCATCGAGACGCGGGTGATGGAGGAGTTGCGGGCGCACTTCCGGCCCGAGTTCCTGAACCGCGTGGACGATGTCATCCTGTTCCGCCCACTCAGCCGCGAGCAGTTGACGGAGATTGTGGACATCCAGTTGCTGCGGCTGCGCCAGCGGCTGGCCGAGCGCAACATCACGCTAGAGCTGTCGGACGCGGCGAAGCTGAAGCTGGGCGAGGAGGGCTACGACCCGGTGTACGGGGCGCGGCCACTGAAGCGCGTCATCCAGCGCCGCATCCAGGACGCGCTGGCGGTGAAGCTGCTGCAGGGCGAGTTCCGCGACGGCGACACCGTGCGTGTGGACGTCGGGCCGCAGGGCGAGTTCACGTTTAGCAAGGTGGTGGAGGCGGTCCCGGCGTAAGGCAGGGGAAGAGATAGGAAGGGTGGGAAGGTCCTGCCCGAGTAGGGGCAACCGCTGATAGACGCGGATAAGAACCGCCGATGAACGCGGATGGACGCCAATTTGTCTCCCATCGGCGTCCATCCGCGGTTCTCATTGGGGTGTGTCGCTAGCCTGTGTCAGGTCGACGCCAACGGTCTGGGCGGCGGCGACGATGGCGGCCCAGGCCTTATCCTCGATGGGGATGCCGTGGGCGAGCCGCTCAGCGCGGGTGCGGGCTTCGGGTTCGCCGGGAAGCATGACCTCGTCAAAGCCTGGGGCGGGCGGGGTGTCTTTGACGCGGTCGAGGAGGGCGGCGGCCTGGGTGGCGAACCAATCGCCCTCGCCAAAAGCGGCGGGGTCGACGGCGATGATGAGCATGCCGTTGCCGGCTGGGGTGTCGGGCAAAGCAGGCGCGCCCATACCGACCAGGAGTGACCCGACGATGTCAACGACCATCGCCAGGCCGCTGCCCTTGTAGCCGCCAAAGGGGAGTTGGTAGCCGCCTTCGTACAGGGCGGCGCTGCTGGTCGTCGAGCGGCCTTCACCGTCAATCACCCAGCCTTCGGGGATGGGCTTGCCCGCCGTGTAGGACAGGCGGATCTTGCCTTCCGCTACGACGGAGGTGGCGAAGTCGAGGATGAAGGGGGCGTGGCCGGGGACAGGGATGCCCCAGGCCAGCGGGTTGGTGCCAAAGCGCCCCTCGCGGCCGCCGAAGGGCACGACGCGGGCAACGACGGTGTTGCACAGGATGTGGGTGACGAGGCCCTGGCCGGCAGCCGTCTCGCAGTACTCCCCCAGGCGGCCAACGTGCCAG
The DNA here is from genome assembly GCA_964557745.1 of uncultured Anaerolineales bacterium. Taxonomy (GTDB): domain Bacteria; phylum Chloroflexota; class Anaerolineae; order Epilineales; family JAHCIE01; genus JAHCIE01. Next base: position 2,553 of record CAZLBQ010000523.1, on the reverse strand, counting down.
GCGCGCTTGAGGCCCGCGGCGCCGAGGCCGAGGGTGTGGGCGCGGCTCATGGCCTGCTCGAGCGCAAAGCTGGCGGCGACCTGGCCGAAGGCCCAGCCGCCGTCAACGACGGCGATGGCGGGAGTGGCGTGGGTGACAGTCGGTGTCGCATCGGGGACGACGCGCCCCTCATGAACGTCCTGGATGTACTGCTGGATGCGGATGACGCCGTGGGAGTCGTGGCCGACGAGGTTGCTATCGACGAGGGCCTGGGCGACGCGGGTGGCGACGGCGGGCGGCGCGCCGAGGGCGCGGAAGACGCGGGTGGCGCGGTCAGTCAGGTCGGGTGCGGTAAAGGTCGGCATGGGGACAATCCTCAGCAGGGTCGTTAGCCGTAAGCTTACCCGATAGCGGCGCAGAGGTCAACCGGGGATGAGAGCATGGAGCAACGGCATAGGCGGATTAGGTGCGTGAGGCTCACGCTCTAATCCGCCTATGCTGTGTATCCGCGCTATGAACCGCTAGCGCTGCGGCTTACTCACCGCCGCCTCGAATGAGGGGCAGGAAGACACAGCCGCTGCGGGCGTCGACGCTGCCGCTGGCCGCGACCGGCAGGGACTGACCGGCGGGGTCGGAGAGCTTGAGGTCGCTCTGGGCGAGGTCGAGGCTGGTCGCGCCACAGCCGACGACGCGGAACGTGACTTCCACGAGGGCGCCGCTGCCGCTGACGGGCGCTGTGCCGAGCCGGGTGCCCGCGAAGCGCACCACGGCCTGGCCATCCGCGCCGACGATGACCTGGTCGCGTGGGGCGAAGAACGAGCCAGTCGGGAACAGGTCGCCACCCTTGACCTGCGTACCAGGCATGGGGCGGTTCTGGTCGACGACTTCGAGCCGCGCCGCGTCGTAGCGCAGGTCGAGGGAGCCGCCGAAGAAGTCGGTCAGCCCGTCTAGCTCGACGGCCACGGTGAACGTGTCGCCGAGGGCGTACTGAGACTTCGCGTCGCGGGCGACAAGCCGAGCCTGGGCGGGAGCCACGCCGGTCTTGGCCGTCTGCGACACGCTCGCGGCGGCGGCAACGTTAGCCGGGTTACCGGCGGCGCTGCCGTCGGTGGGGCCTCGGCGGTCGAAGTTGTTGCTGACCAGGACGAGGTCGAACAGGTTGACCTCGCCGTCGCCGTTGATGTCGGCGCGCTCGTCCCAGTTGGCGCTACCGACGCGGCTGTCGAATGCCGAGGCGACGATGGTCAGGTCGAACAGGTCGATGACCTTGTCGTTGTTGGCATCGCCCGCGATCATGTGCATCTCACCCAGCGGCGTGTCTGCGCTAACGACGTCGATGGTACGGCTGATGGGCAGATAGCCGTTCATCGTGACTTCGAAGCGGCGGCGGCCAAAGGGCGTGCCGGCGATGGCGAAGGCGCCCATGTCGTCGGTCAGGCCGTAGCCCGCCGTGCCGCCGTCGATGAGGACGCGCGCGCCGGCGAAGTTGGTGCGGCCCTGGAGGATGACGGTGCCGGTGACGTCGTCGATGACTGTCGGGGTGACGCAGCTGATGGGATCAGTGTAGTTGGGGTCAACGCCAGACGGACTGTAGACGCGGCCTCGGTAGAAGTAGATTGTATTGCTCGACAGGCCGCTATCGCGCTTGGCGCCGGTCAGGCCGGCCGGGACGTTGGTCAACTCGGTCCAGTTGACACCGTTGCGCGAGCGCTCGATCTTCATGCCCGTCGCGTTGGGCTGGCCAATCGACCACGACACATCGATGATGGACGCCGTCACGGTATGGCAACTCAACGTCGTGGGGCGCGACGGCGTCGGCGTCGGCGTCGGCGTGCCGCACGTCACGGCGTTGCTCAGCGGACCGGCCGTGCCGCCCAGGAGGCCCCGCACCTGGTAGGTGTACATGGTGCTGAGGGCCAGATCGCCGTCATAGTAGAGCGTGGCGTTGCCCGGCAGTAGGACACTCGGCCCGCCGCTGAAGAGCGGGGTGCGCAGCACCTGGATGTTGTCATACGCGCTGGGGCCGCTCCACTGGAGCACAATCTGGTTCACCTGAGGCGAGTAGGCGCAGATCAGGACCAGGGGCGCCGGCGTCGCGGTGGCCGTCGGCGTCCGTGTCGCGGTGCCGGTGGCCGTCGGCGTGGGCGTGTTGGTCGGGCCGCAGTTCGGGCCGCTGCACGGCGTGTTGCTGGGTGTGGCGGTCGGGGTTGCGGTCGGCGTCACTCCACCACCGCAGCTCACGGTGTTACTCAGCGGACCGGCGACCCCACCCAGGATGCCACGCACCTGGTAGGTGTACATCGTGTTGGGCGTCAGCGGACCGTCAATGTAGACGAACGTGTTGCCCCCTACGGGCACGCTCGGCCCACCACTAAACGGCGGCGTCCGGAACAATTGGAAGCTGTCGTAGACGATGCCCGAGCTCCACTGCAGGACGTTTTGGCCCGTCTGCGCCGAGTAGACGCACGTCAGGGTGGGCGCCGCCGGGGTCACTGACCCGGTCGGCGTGGCTGTCGGCGTCGGCGTGTTGGTCGGAACGCCGGTGCTGGGGGTAGCCGTTGGGGTTGGGGTGGG
>CAZLBQ010000522.1:1845-4399 GCA_964557745.1 uncultured Anaerolineales bacterium | reverse complement strand
GGCTTCTACGACGGCCTGACGTTCCACCGCGTCGAGCCGGGCTTTGTCATCCAGGGCGGCGACCCGGTCGGCAACGGCACGGGCGGGCCGGGCTATCGGCTGCCGGCCGAGTTCAACGACCGCCCGCACAAGGAGGGCGCCCTGGCGATGGCGCGCTCGCAAAGCCCGAACAGCGCTGGGTCGCAGTTCTACATCACCCTGGCCCCCACGCCCTTCCTCGACCGCCAGTACACCGTGTTCGGCGAGGTCACGAGCGGGATGGACGTGGTCAAGAAGATACGCAAGGGTGACAAGATCAAGTCGGTGAAGGTGACGACGAGCTAGCGGTTCCTCACCGCAGAGAGCGCAGAGGCCGCAGAGGATTCCCAAGAATCGCTGCGGCCTCAGTTATGTCTCAGATGGGAGTGGACAAGGACGACGACTTGAATAAACTTCGTGACACGCTCCTTGATACAGTGTCATACCCAGACTCCGGAAGATAGCACCCTGACATGCGCCTCGATTTACCGGTCACCCTCGGTCAGTCCTATCATAGCTCATCACAGGCGGTCCGAGTGATAACGGAAGCCTGGGGAGAAGCTAACCTCTATTGCCCCGCTTGTGAGTCGAACAGGCTGTCGAGCGCCCCGAACAACACCCGCGCCATCGACTTTCTATGCCCCAGCTGCGGGCAGGCCTTCCAACTGAAGAGCCGTCGTACGTGGGGACGAGGGAAGGTAGTCGACGCGGCCTATCAGGCGATGATAGATGCCATTCGAAGCGATACGGCTCCCAACTTGTTCGTCCTGCAATACTCCCATGTCTGGCACGTCGAGAATCTGCTGCTGGTTCCCCGTTTCTTTTTCACTGAGTCCGTGATTGAACAACGCAAACCGCTAGGGCCAACGGCAAGACGAGCCGGATGGATTGGCTGCAACATACTCCTGAGTGAAGTGCCCATGGATGGCAGAATCAACGTGGTCGCAGCGGGGCTGATTACCGATACAACGCGCGTTCGTGAGCAGTACCGGCGACTGCAACCCCTCGCTCAGCTTCGGGTTGAGTTGCGGGGGTGGACGCTAGATGTGCTGAGGGTTGTCAGAAGATTCAACAAACCGAACTTCTCGCTGGCCGACGTCTACGCCTATGAGCATGACCTGGAGAGGCTACACCCGAACAATCGGCATGTTCGCGACAAGATTCGTCAGCAGCTCCAAAGACTCCGTGATTTGGGACTGATAGAGTTTTCTGGGCGCGGCGTCTACACAGTCGTAGATGCCTAACAGTCTCACTCGGCCGCGCCACCACCACGGTGCAGCTTTAATCGTAGCTGGATGTAGCGGGGCATCAGCCGCGTGTAGGCGGCGTAGAGGCGGGGGGAGACGGGGTAGTCCCACGCGCCGAGGGAGGGGGCGAACTGCGCGCCGAAGCCCTCCTTGAAGCGGTAGACGCCGTACATGGGGGCGCTCTCGTCGAGCACGTCGGGCGCGCCCCACCAGTCGTAGAGGGTCACGCCCTGGGCCTTGCACCAGCGGATGGCCTCCCACTGGACGAGGTAGTTGGGCATCAGGTTGCGGTGCAGGTCGCGCGACGCGCCGTACATGTACCACGCGGTCGGCCCGTAGCGGAAGACGATGATGCCGCCGAGGGTCTGGCCCTCGAACTCGGCCAGGAACAGCTGGGCCAGCCCCTGCTGGATAAACGTCCCCCACGCGTCCTGGTAGTACTCGAACTGGCGGATGATAAAGCCGTCGCGCTTGCCCGTCTCGCTGTACATGCCGTAGAAGGTCGGCAGGTCGGCCAGCGTCCCCAGCCGCACCACGACGCCCTTCTTCTGCGCCAGGCGCACGTTGTAGCGCCACTTCTGCTTCATCCCTTGGAGCAGCGCGTCCTCACTCGGCGTCAGGTCCAGCGTCAGGGTGTTCTTGAACTGGATTTGCTCCTGGGAGAGCCGCCAGCCGCGCGTCCGCAGGAGGGCCTGGGCCGCCTGGTCGTCGGGGGCGATGGGCGCGTCGATTTTGGCGAAGATGGCCCCCTGGCGACGAGCGGTGTCCTCGACCAGGGCCAGGGCCGTCGCCAGGTCGGCCTCGGTCTTCCACAGCGGACCGCGCGGGACGTAGACGAGGCTGACGCCGGGCGCGGCGCGGCGGGTCAGGACGGACGCGGCGGCGCGCCAGCCCCCCGTCGGGTCGGCGACGGCGCGGCGGGTGAGGGTCCAGCCGTGGCGGGTCTTGAAGTGGCCCCAGGCGCTGGATTGCAGGATGGGGGGATGGGCGAACGAGGCGCGCAGGGTATCGTCCCAGGTGGCGTCGTCGGTGATGGCGATGGGTGGGAGCATAGCGAGTGAGGGTTCCAGCGCGAAGGCTGCGAGGCAGACCTGACAGGTTTTGCAAAACCTGTCAGGTCTGGCAGCTCAGCGTTTGACCAGTGACCGCAGCCGGGGCAGGAGGGTCGTGCCGGCCCAGTAGAGCGGTGGGTTGTAGACGTAGTCGAAGGCGCCGACGTAACGCACCGGCCGCCCGCCAAAGCCCTGCTTGAAGCGGTAGACGCCCCACAGGCCGGAGGAGTGCTGAGT
>CAZLBQ010000522.1:0-1745 GCA_964557745.1 uncultured Anaerolineales bacterium | reverse complement strand
GCTGAGTGCCGAGTGCCGAGTGCTGCGCGCCGTCTTCGTCGGCGGTCGCGGCGTCGTCCGCTGCCGCTTCGGCGGGGATGCCCCAGAAGTCGTAGACGGCGCAACCGCGCGCCCTGGCCCACTGGATGGCCGCCCACTGGAGCGCATGGTTGGGCATCAGGTTGCGGTGGCTGTTGCCGGACGCGCCGTACATGTAAATCGCCTCGCGGCCAAAGGCGAACACCATCACCCCGCCCAGCATCTCGCCCGCATATTCCGCCAACAGCAGAACGCCGCGCTGGCCGTCGCAGAAGCGGCGGAAGGCGTCGGCGTAGTAGTCGGCGCTGTGGATGCCGAAGCCGTCGCGCTCGCCCGTCACGGCCATGAGCGCCGTCCACGCCGGCAGGTCGGCCTCGGTCGCGGGGCGGATGGTCACGCCCTTCTTCTGGGCCAGGCGGATGTTGTAGCGCCACTTCTGCTTCATATTGGCGAGAAGCGTCTCCTCGCTCTGCGTCAGGTCGAGGACGATGGTGCCAGGCGGCTGGACGGTCTGGCCGACGGTGAAGCCGAGCTGGCGCAGCGCGGCGTCGTAGTCGCCCTCCCAGTGCGGCTCGATTTTGAGGAAGACGGCCCCGGCGCGTTTGGCCGCCGCGTGGAGGTGGGGCAGCAGCAGGGGTAGGTCGTCGGGCGTAGCGACGGGACCACGCGGCGCGTAGGCGACGGTGGCGAAGCGCATCTGGCGCAGCAGGAGTTGCGCGCCCGCGACGGGCCGGCCGCCGTCGTCGGCCAGAGCCACGCGGAGGGGCCGCCAGCCGTGGCCGCTCTTGAACGCCCCCCACGCCGACGACTGGAGGACGTGACCGTGAGGATGAGCGGCCACAAAAGCGTCCCATTCGGTATCCGTTAAGTTTGACACACGCCAGGGCATAAGCTAAAATAACCTCTGTTTCAGCGGGTCTGCCCGCTAACCTATTCATTATACCCGACGCCGGGTAGGGTCACCAAATTCGACGACGGACGCGTCATTCAGGTCATTATCCATCCCTGCCCCCGTTCATCGTCCAGGGTAGCCACTAGAAAGAATAAGGAACACCCATGCTACCGGAATGGTCATTTATTGGTGTCTTCCTTGCCATCGCCCTCCTGTTCCCTCCCATTGGGCTAGCCACTGCGTGGCTGTTGCGGCCCAAGCGGCCCGGCCCCATCAAGAAATCCACCTACGAGTGCGGTCTCGAGACGGTCGGCGACACCTGGGTCCAGTTCAAGGTCCAGTACTACATCTACGCCCTGGTGTTCGTCATCTTCGATATCGAGATTGCCTTCCTGCTGCCGTGGGCCGTGGCGCACACCGGCCTGGCGAGCGCGGGCGGCATCAACTTGCTGCCGCTGGTCGAGGTCGCCGTCTTCGTCGGCATCCTGATTGCCGGTCTCGTCTACGCCTGGCGCAAGGGCGCGTTGGAGTGGATCTAGTATGGCCGCCTTCTTCGCTCAAGCTATGCCGTACTGGCTGGCGGCCATCCTCCAGTATCTCATCGTCGCCATCATCCTGATTGTCTTCGCTCTGCTCAACATGCTGTTCATCACCTGGGTAGAGCGCAAGGCGATTGGGCGTTTCCAGGACCGCATTGGGGCCAATCGCGCCGGACCGTTCGGCCTGCTCCAGCCGCTGGCCGACATGATTAAGATTCTCACGAAGGAAGACATCACGCCCACGGCGGCCAGCCGGGTCATCTACAACATTGGCCCGCTCATCGTCGTGCCGCCCG
>CAZLBQ010000521.1:0-4409 GCA_964557745.1 uncultured Anaerolineales bacterium | reverse complement strand
GAGAGAATGAGTCTCGCCCCGACGGCTTTTTCTCGTCAGCCTCGGGCGCCACTCTCGTCAGTTTTTCGTTCGCTCGCTGCTCGTACCTCTAGGGGTTGGAAAACGTCCAGACAAGTAACTAACGCGTGCTGCATCTCGTTGTGTTAAGTGAGAAGGGTTTCAGGATGGGAGGATTGCCCGTGCGCTGGTTGTTTGTGGGTCTATGGATTGTGATGGCGTTGGTTTTGGGGGGGATGCTGGGGATGGGGGAGCCTGTGACGGCCGACGTCGTGCCGACGGCCTATCCGCCGCCCGGTCTGACGCCGACGGTCACGCCGGTCGTGGTGGTTGGCCCCCAGAACTTCAAGGTGTATCTCCCCCTGGTGAGCCACGTCGCCTCTGGCGCGCCTGCGACCCCTGTGGTCAACGTTGCCCCCGTCCGTGAGGGCGGCTATCGTGTTACTTGGGCGCCTGTCGCTGGCGCGCTATCCTACCGCGTGTTTGAAGCGCCCAACGCCACGATGACGGGGGCGACATTGGTCAGCACGGTGGACGCGACTTCCCCCGCCAGTGTCAGCTTCCCGGCGCGCGCGCCGGGTGTGTATTACTACCGTGTCGTCGCCCTCAACCGCTTGGGCGCCTCGGCCAGCCCCAGCCTGCCCGTGACTGTGCCGGAGGCGCGGCTGAGTATTCAGGAAGAGCGAGGCGGCGGCTACGCCATCACCTGGCCGCCGATTCTCGGTGCGGTCGAGTCTCACCTCTACGAGAGTACCACCGGGGCCATGGTCGGGCCGACGCATGCCGAAGTCGGCCTCGATGCGGTGAACCGCGCCTTGTTTGGCCCCCGACCACGCGGGACGTACTACTATCGCTTGCTCGTTGTGACGACCCAGGTCGCCGCGTGGAGCGACGTGCTAGCCGTCCCTGTGCCGCGGCCCGGCCTGTGGGGTACAGTAACTTACAACGGCGACCCCGTCGAGGGCATCCTGGTCCAGTTGCGGCGCTGCACCGTAGTGGTGAGTGGGTGTGTCAACTGGGTGATGCTGGATGCAGCGACGACGCAACGGGATGGGAGTTATAGCTTCACAGCGGTGGACGCGGCGGATAGTCGAACGGCGCTGTACGTCTTCTTTGACAACGCGCGCCGCGACCGCAACTACCTCAACTTCTGGCGCGGGACGAATGTCGTGGGCTACGACGGGCGGGCGACCGTGGCGGCCAGCGCCTTCGACATCGCCAATATCTTCCTCCTCGATCCGGCGCCCGGCGCTCGCCTGCCCAACCCGGTTACGTTCCGCTGGCAGCCGCGCGCCAACCGCGCCGACAACTACTGCGTCATGTTCCTGGACACGTCGCCCAACCTCAACCCGCTCGTGCCGTGTGTCACGCTGGGTTACGGCGGCGTGGCCGCCCTCGACGTGGAGGGTGTCATAGCTTTCGATACGCCGTACAACTGGACGATGTGGGTGGAGAACGCCGGCCAGGGCTACGGTGAAGGCTTTTTCTATCGGCCCATCACCATCATGCGCGGCAGCCTGACGCGCTCGGATGCCCTGCGCCTGGGCGACCTGTTGTCGGCGGGCAAGCTGGCCGCGCCGCTGACAACGCCCGACCGCGAGTCCGCGCCGCCCGAAGCCCAGCCGTAACACGACGCGACGTGGCAAGGTAGGGACGGACCTGGGTGTCCGTCCGGGGCTAGCAGGGCCCACAGACAGGTCGACCCCTACCAGGGGACCGTGTTGTTTCGTCACATGGTCCCCTGGCCTTTGTCCCAACGCCAATCGTGGTATATAATCATCTCATCCGACGCGCACTTTGAGGCTGGCAGGGCCGCTGAGGCGGCGTGTTGGTTGGGGTGCCATGTATGATGCTGACTGGAGCGACGAGGACCTGGTGGCGCGCTGCGCCGCCGGTGACCGCGCTGCTCTGACGACGATCTATAATCGCTATGCCAGCGTCGTGTTCTCCCTGGTCGTTCGGATTGTCGGCGAAGGCATGGCGGCGGAAGAGGCCACCCAGGACACCTTCCTGTCCCTGTGGCGGCGCGCCGCCCAGTACTCCCCCGAGCGGGGCCGCGTTCTCGCGTGGCTGCTGACCATCGCCCGCAATCGCGCCATTGACGAGGTCCGTCGCGGGCGCGCCACGGCCCATGCGCCCGAACTGACCGACCAGACGCCGCACCCCGTCGCTCTTGAGGATGTCTCCCTGCGGCGCGTGCAGATGCAGCGCCTGCTGGCCGAGCTGCCCGCTGCCCAGCGCGAGGTCATCGAACTGGCATATTACGGCGGTCTGACCCAGCAGGAGATTGCCGAGCAGTTGAACACGCCGCTGGGGACAGTCAAGACGCGCATGCGCCTGGCGCTGCAGCGGTTGCGAAGCGCGCTGGCCGAGCCGGGCCGCGTCACAGAGGAAGATTCGGCGTCCTCCATGCATCCAAGTGGGGACCGTGGCGCGTAGTATGAGCAGAGTTTGTAGTCTATTTAGACAGGGTAGTTAGCCGCCGTGACCGAGAAGAGAGTTCGTCTCGACGACGAAGCGTTGGAAGACCTGCTCGCGGCCTACAGCCTGGGCGCCCTGGCGCCTGAGGAGCACGCCGCGCTGGAAGCGCGCCTGGACGAGCCGGGGGTCCGTGAGCGCCTGGCTGGCTACGCCCCGGTCATCGAGGCGCTGGCGCTCGCTGCGCCTCAGCATACCCCGCCTGCCGCGCTGGGTGAGCGCCTGGCTGCCCGCCTGGACGCCGAGACCGCCCCCACGCCGCGCCCTGCGGGTAAGGTTATTCGCTCCTCTGTCTGGCAGCGGTTCACGCCCTGGCTGGCGGCGGCCGCGATGTTCATTGTCTCGGTGGGGCTGGGCGTTCGCGTCTGGCAGCAGCAGACGCAGCTCACGGAGTTGCAGACCGTGCTGACCGCGCCGCGTGTGGTCGGGATGGAGGCCGGTGAGGTGGCGCCCCAGGCCCAGGGCCGCTTCTACCTCGCCCCCAGCAGTCACCAGGGAGTCCTCATCGTGGCTGACCTGCCGCCGCTGCCCGACGACAAGGCATATCAGTTGTGGCTCGTGGACAAGAACGGGCAGCGTGACAACGGCGGCACCTTCCGCGTCGACAAGCAGGGGTATGGCACACATCTCGTCCAGGCGCCGCGCCCCATGAGCGACTACGTGCGCATCGGCGTGACCACCGAGCCGCGGGGCGGCAGCCCCGGCCCGACGAGCGGTCGCGTGGTCGGGGCCAGCCTCGAAAACGCACAGCGGTACGACTACTAAAGCCGCCTCTCTAGTATTCCAATAACAGCGCCGGGCAGAGTCAATGCTGCCCGGCGCTCCTGCATTTCCCCCTGTCACGAAATCCGAATCGGTCGCTGCTGCGTAGAATAGGAACAAGGCTACTCGAACCGGCATGCCGTTCACTCCACAGGAGGACTGTCCGATGTCGCGCAAACTGTTGTCCCTGGCTCTCGTCGTTGTACTCTTGGCCCTGTTCGCTTCCGTTGCCTCGGCCCAATCCGGTCCCATCACCGTCCAGATGGCCGCCCAGAACAACAGTGGGCAGAACGGCACGGCCACTCTCACCGCCATGGGCGACCAAACCCAGGTCGTCATCAACCTGCCCCCTGGCCCTGCTGGCGCGGACACCGAGCAGCCCGTCCACATCCACGAGGGCGCGTGCCCGAACCCCGGCAAGGTCGTCTATCCCCTGACGAACCTCAAGCAGGGCAAGTCCACCACGATGGTCAACGCCAAGCTGGCCGACATCGCCAATGGCAAGTACGCCGTCAACGCCCACAAGTCGGCGGCGGAGGCGAGCGTCTATACGTCGTGCGGCAACATCCAGGCGGTGGCCCAGACGGCGGGCGCCCCGACCGCCCTGCCCACCACCGGCTTCGACTTTGGCGGCCTGTGGCTCCTCGCCGTTGTCGGCCTCATCCTGGCCCTGGGTGGCCTGGCCCTCCGCCGCACTCGCGCGTAACCGGCGGTCATGCCGAACGGAGTGAGGCATCTGCTCTGCTAGCGTTTCCAGAGCAGACCCCTCACTCCGTTCGGGGTGACAGCGAAGGGCGTCCTAGCAATTGTCAACTGACAATTGCTAGGACGCCCTCTGTGCTCTCTGCGGTGAGACTCTTAGGGGGATACGCGCTTAGTCGAGGCGCTTCTGGATGTGGGCCTGGCCGTCGAAGGTGAGCAGCGTACGCCCCTTACCCTCGAACTCGGTCTCCAGGTGGACCGGGCGCTTCCACAACACGAACAGGTTGGCGAGGGTGTCGCGCGCGTAGTCGAGCTTCAGGTCCGCGCCCTCGTACTGGTGGCGCAGGTACAGCTCGCCGCGATTGGCGTGGTTGCCGTTCTCGACGCAGATGATGGGCTGCCCGAAGTTAGTGAGCGACTGGAGCAACTGGCGCTTGATGGCGGCGAAGTCGCGGCTGGCGATCTCGTAG
>CAZLBQ010000520.1:0-4417 GCA_964557745.1 uncultured Anaerolineales bacterium | reverse complement strand
GCGCTATCGGCTGTACCTGCCGCTCGTGTCGCGGTCCCGTTAACTGCGTGCGGTTATAGCCGATATGGGACAGGCGCCGGCAGCTGAGAGCGGGCGCCTGTCCCGTACGGGTCTGTGACCGGAGTCGCGCCTGTTAGGCGATCGAGGTCTGCTCTTGGTCCGGGCAATGGGCCAGGCTGTGGAGAAAAGGTCGCGCGTAGGTAAAGTGTCTGCTATCCGTAATCCACGATGTAACGGGACCGTGATATACTGAGTGTACGTGGCCCTGGCAACTTGGTTGAGAGGAGAGGAGATTGTCAATAGAAAATAAATAATATCCTTGCGCGGATGTGGAATTGATTTCTTGTAATAAATAGAGTACAATACGTGTAATGGTGACGACGCTCGGGCGAGAACCGAGGGCGTCATCGCTATAGGCCACGATTCGGGGGGAGAATGGCCTCGCACAGCCTGCCACGCGGCGCTCGCGCCGCAGCGCCGCGTCCCCGGCCCACCGCCGGACGGGTCGCCTCTGCCTCAACGCCTGTTCCCCGTTCCTCCCCACGACAACTGAGTCTTACCACGGAGTAAGTTTGAACACATCTAGCCCTGTCTGCTCGAAAGCAGCCAGCCGATGGTCTCTATCGCGCTGGCGTTTTGCATTATCCGCGCTCTCAGTCGCTTGTCGTGTGGCCGGTGGCCCATCGGCGCCGGTGGGGTCCCTGGCGGTCCGCCTCGCAGCGGGCTGCTAAGGGAGAGAACGGGGGAGAACTATGTCTCGATTGGCACCACTGCGTCGAATGTTACTCATGGTCCTGCGTGTCGTGGGACCCCTGCTCATCCTGCTCCCATTCCTCGGCGTTATGAACGAGAACGGGACGCCTGTCGCGCTGGCGCACAACCTCGACCAGCGCATGAACTGGATCCAGTACGACGACACCACGCGCGCCGTCTTCGACACCCGCATCGCGGGCAACGACCTACCCCTCGTTCGCGTCGGCGACGAGCTGGGCATGGTCATCAAGGTCACGCCCACCGACGGCACCAACACGGGCGCGGGCGGCTACGTCACCTTCTACATCCCCAACGGGGTGCAGGTCCTCGACGCGGCCTACCTGACCCTGGACGGCACGGGCAAGCTCGTGCGCTCGCCCGTGAAGGGCCAGTCCATCGAGCCGCTCGGCGCGGGTCCCATCAGCCCGGCCACCACCGCAGCCCTCATCGGGCTGAACCTCGGGCCGAACATCACCGGCCAGAGCAGCCCCGCTGTCAGCGCGACGGGCCTCCACCTCGGCACCCTGGCTGGTGTCTACGGCGACACGGGTATCTTCTACTCGACGGACCCGACGACGGCCTGGCAGAGCTGGGTCAACTCCAACCCGCCGCTGGGCGCCAGCATCACCAACAACCGTGGCGAGACCTTCGTGCCCAACAACAAGTGGGACGCGATGCAGATGTACGCCTGGGGCATCAGCAAGCCCACGTCACCCATCGTCGATCCCAACGGGCGCGGCAACTCGCCGTGGGGCATGGCCAACGGCGTCGCCGGTCCGCAGAGCGGCTACGCCTGGTCGTTCGACAAGGACTTCTGGGACACCAATACGGGTCTGCCGACGAACCAGCGCATGCAGGGGGCGATTGAAGTCGGCCCCTGGCAGCGCATCAAGTACCCCGGCAGCCAGATCAGCAAGGACACGCCCGGCAGCCGCAGCACCACGTTGGGCTACGCCGAGGTCGACGGTAGCCAGGTCGGCGCTACCCTGAACCCCGGTTCGCCCCTGCCCGCGACGACCTCGCAAACTGACACCACCAGCCCCAAGGCGATTCGGTGGAGCGTGGGCGCCCTCGTCCTCAACCGCCCCGAGTATGTCTGGGTCAAGGTCAAGCTGCTCGACCCCGCCCCGTACGCCAACTGTATCACGATGTTCGACACGGACACTGTGGGCGGCGACGCGGGTGGTCTCGACAACGCGAAGGACCATCTCTGGCGCTACTACCAGCCGACGTCGGCGACCATGAGCACGTGCGTCGCGCTGTCGAAGCGCGCCAGCCGTCCCGTGGTGAGCGTCAATGACACCTTCCAGTATGACATCGACGTCTACAACACGTCCAGCACGCAGACGCTGACCAACGTGACCATCCAGGACACGCTGCCGTCGGGCATCACCTACGTCAGCGCCGTCCCGGCGCCGACGACCACCAGCCCACTCAAGTGGACGATCCCCAGCCTGCCGCCGGGCGGCCGCTTCCAGGCCACCGTCACCGTCAAGGCCACGTCCTCCGGCATCAAGATCAATACGGTATGCGTCACCGGCACCGGGCCTAGCCCCGTGTGCAACGACGAGACGATCACCGTCGGCAGCGTGCCTCTCCTGCAGCAGAGCAAGAGCGCCACGCCGACGACCATCAACCCCGGTGACAACGTTCAGTACACCCTGACCATCGACAACATCGGCACCGGTCCGACAACCAGCCCCGTCACCATCAACGACTACCTGCCGACGGGCTTCACCTACGTCAGCCTGAACAGCGTGACGGTCAACGGCGCCAACGGCCTGCCGGTGACAACGGTCAACACCGCCAACCCGAACCTCCCGGTCTTCACCATCAACAGCAGCATCAACGCCGGCAAGAGCCTGGTGCTCGTGTTCACGGCCAAGTCGCCCACCGGGGCGCCGCCGGGTCAATACTGCAACACCTTCGACAGCCTCCAGTCCAACACGATCGTCGGCACCGGCACCGAGGCCTGCGTCACCATCGGCGGCGCGGCCATCGGCGACACGGTGTTCCGTGACTGGAACGGCAACGGGACGCAGGACTCGCCAGCCGAGGAGGGCCTGCCGGGCGTCACCCTGAACCTGTACGCGGGGGCCTGCCCGCCGTCTGGCTCGCCCGTCAAGACGGCGACCACAGACGCCAACGGCGCCTACCTGTTCAACGGCCTGAACGCGGGCACGTATTGTGTCGACGCCCCGGCCCCCGGCGCGGGCGGCGTCCCCAGCGGCTACACCCTGACCACCCTACCCGAGCCGCGCCAGGTCACGCTGACCCAGAATGAGGAAAACCTTAACGTCGACTTCGGCTACAAGCCGGGCGGCGCCGGCTCCATCGGCGACCAGGTCTTTGACGACAAGGGTAACGACGGCGCCTTCAACCCCGACCTGGGTGACGTCGGCATCCCCAACGCCACCGTCCAGCTTTACGAGGACACCGACGGCAACGGTGTGCTCGACGCCAACGACGCCCTGGTCGCTACGACGACGACGAACGCGTCTGGCGTCTACAGCTTTACCGGACTGGCGACGGGCCTGAACTACCTCGTTCAGGCGGATCCGGCCAGCGTCACCAGCTACTTCGGCACGGCGGCCTGGACGCCCTCCACTCCCGCCCCCGCCGTCGTCACCAACCTGGCGGGCAGCTACCTCAACGCCGACCTCGGCTACTACAAGACGGTGCCCGGCCAGATCGGCGACCTGGTGTACAAGGACAACGACAAGGACGGAACCTTCAGCACTGGCGACGCCCCCATTGTCGGCATCCCGGTCCTCCTCTATCAGGACAGCAACCCCAACGGCGTCGTCGACCCGGGCGAGCTGCTGCTCCAGACGACGACCACCGACGCCAACGGCATCTACCACTTCAACAACCTGCCGCCGGGCGACTACGTCGTCCTGGTCGATACCAGCAGCCCCAACGCCCCGGCGGGCTACATCCCGATGGTCAACCCGCAGGCCGTTACGCTGACGACGCCGGGTGAGGTCAACAACAACATTGACTTCCCGTTCGTCCAGTACCTGCGCAAGACGGTGGACAAGGCGAGCGCTACCCCCGGCGACACCCTGACCTACACCGTCCTGCCCTACTATCCCGGCTCGGACTTGCTGAGTAACGTGCTGGTCACCGATCGCATTCCGTTGAACACCACGTTCCTGCCTAACGCGCCGGTGAGCGTCAACGCCGGCGGCGTCTACAGCCCGACCATTAACACCGTGCTGTGGGACCTGGGCAGCAACACGCCCGCCAGCCCCGGCATCACGGCCCCGCCGTCGACGGCGCTGTGTCCGGTCACGGTGAACCTGCCGCTTACCGCCGACACGTTCATCGAAAAGAAGAACCCCAACAACAACAACGGCGCGGACACGACGCTCCTGACGCGGCCGGCCAACGCGACCGAGTTGAAGTACACGCTGCTCAAGTTTGACGCCAGCAGCATCCCCGCCAACGCCGTCATCAGTTCGGCCCAGTTGGGCATGACGGTGACGGGCTACCGCAACAACCACTTCGACCAGGTCCACACGATGCTCACGCCGTGGACCGAGGGCAACGGCGCCACAGGCTCCGGCGCGACGTGGAACACCAGCAACGGCGCGACGGCCTGTGCCGGTGGCGGCAGCGTCAGCAGCTTTGACTACGCGCCCACCACCCTCGCCACGCTCTT
>CAZLBQ010000519.1:0-4424 GCA_964557745.1 uncultured Anaerolineales bacterium | reverse complement strand
CGTTGCCCGAGCGCGGGCGCATCGGCATCTTCAACCGCTCTTACTACGAGGAGACACTGGTCGTGCGCGTCCATCCGGCCTTCCTGGCCGCGCAGCGCCTACCGCCGGAGCCGTCCGGCAAGGACTTGTGGAAGGCGCGCTTCGAGCAGATCAATGGCTTCGAGAAGTACCTGGTCGAGAACGGTATCGAGGTCATCAAGCTGTTCCTGAACGTCTCAAAGGAGGAGCAGCGCGAGCGCTTCCTGGAACGCATCGACCGCCCCGAGAAGAACTGGAAGCTGTCGCCCAGCGACGCCCAGGAGCGCGCCTTCTGGGACGACTACCAGGCCGCGTTCGAGGACGTCTTCAACCACACCAGCACCGAGTGGGCGCCGTGGTACGTGCTGCCCGCCGACAAGAAGTGGTTCACCCGCATCGCGGCGGCGGCCATCATCGCCGACAAGCTGATGGCGATGGACCCGCAGTACCCGACGGTGACCGACGAGCAACGCCAGGAGTTGCTCAAGACGCGGGCGCTGCTGGAAGCCGAAGTGGGAGCCGCGCCGCGCCTCGACCTGCCGCCCGTTGCGCACCCGGCGTCGGCCAACGGGGCCGACCCCGACCCAAAGAAGGGCAAGAAGAAGAAGGATAAGAAGGCGAAGGCGAAGAAGGGTTAAGAGCGCGTCATGCAACTGCAAGGTGACGACCTATGGATCGCCGTGTTTCTCGGCTTTGCCGTCCTGCTGGGCATCGTCGCGTTCCTGGCCTTCTTCCTCGCCATCCGCGCCGACCGGCGGCAGCAGGACCAGGAAGATCACACCAGGTCTGACAAGTAGCGTCGACGGTAGCGCCAACGCTAGCGCCGACTTGAGGCGGCCGTCATTCCGTGCAGGCGATGTCGAAAGCGATAGGCGCGAGGCAGGAATCCGCGCGACGGTCATGCCGAACTTAGTGAGGCATCTACTCTGGTAGCGTTGGCGGAGCAGACCGTGATAGGCGAGGGTTAAGCGAGTAAAGCAACGGGCCTCGGTGGCGCCACCGAGACCCGTTGCTTTCTAACCGGAGTGGCGCTACGGCAAATGCCTCCCAGCTGCCGCCACGAACGCCGCGAAGAGAGCCTGCATCTCCGGCGCATCAGGCAGGGCCTCCGGGTGCCACTGCACGGCCAGGGCGAAGGGATGGTCCGGCGCTTCAAGGGCCTCGACGATGCCGTCCTCGGCGCAGGCCACTGCCCGCAGGCCGGCCGCCACATCGCGCACGGCCTGGTGGTGGAGACTGTTGACGCTGATGGCACGCTGGCCGAGAATGCGAGCCAGCGTCGAGTCGGCCTCAACCTGAACCCGGTGCGGGCGCAGGTCGAAGGGCAGGTTGGGGTAGTAGGTATGGGTCTGGGCTTCGGGATGCTCCTCGATGTCGCGGTAGAGCGTCCCACCCAGCGCCACGTTGAAGACCTGCGCGCCGCGACAGATACCGAAGAACGGCTTGGCCTCGTCCACGATCCAGCGCGTCAGGGTCAGCTCGACACGGTCGCGCTCCCCATCCACCCCACCAACGGTCGGCGTCGCGTCGGCTCCATAGTGCGCGGGGTCCACGTCGCCCCCGCCTGAGAAGAGAATCCCGTCGAGCCGCTCGAACAGGCCGCGTAGCGTTGTTTCCGCCGCGTCGGCGGGAATCAGGATGGGTAGCCCACCCGCGCGCTCGACGCACTTCACAATATCGTTCAGCAGGCGGTCGAGACTGTCGCGGTCGGGCGAGTGCGCTGGATGGGTGGTGATGCCGATCAAGGGCCTCCTCATCGGGCTACTCCAACACCACCGTGCGCTCGCCGGGCCGCTCGTAGCGGTGCGCGATGAACCACTCCTGGCAGTTCAAGGCCGGCTGGCCTATCGCGGGGCGGAGCCGCTCGTACGTGCCGTCGGCACACATGAGGCGGGCCTTGACGTTGTCGGCCAGGTAGAGGGCCAGCACGCGGTCGTGCAGGTAGCACACAATGTCCGGGTCCTGGATCGGGAACAGAATCTCGACGCGGCGGTCCAGGTTGCGGGTGCGGATGTCGGCGCTGCCCAGGTAGACCTCCTCCAGGCCGCCGTTGTAGAAGTAGTAGATGCGGCTGTGCTCCAGGAAGCGCCCGACGATGCTCACGATGCGGATGTTGTCGCTCAGCCCCGGCAGGCCGGGCCGCAGGCAGCACATGCCGCGCACCAGAAGATCGACCTTGACCCCGGCCTGGGACGCCTGGTAGAGCAGGTCGATCATGTCCTTGTCGACCAGCGAGTTGGTCTTGAAGATGATGTGGCCCGTCTGGCCCTGGCGGGCATGGGCGATCTCGCGCTCGATGAGGCGCGTCAACTCCGTGCGCAGGTTGACGGGCGCGACCAGGAAGCGGCGGTAGCCCTGCTTGACCGAGTAGCCCGTCAGGTAGTTGAAGACGTCCGAGGCGTCCGCCCCCATGTCCTCGTCGCACGTCAGCAGGCCCAGGTCGGTGTAGAGGTTGGCCGTCACCGCGTTGTAGTTGCCCGTCGACAGGTGGACGTAGCGGCGGATGCGGTCGCCCTCCTTGCGGACGATCAACGCCAGCTTGGAGTGCGTCTTCAAGCCGAGCAAGCCGTAGACGACATGGACGCCTTCGCGCTCCAGGGACTTGGCCCACTCGATGTTGCTCTCCTCGTCGAAGCGAGCCTTGAGTTCGACCAGCACGGCGACCTGCTTCCCGTTGCGCGCCGCGTCCAGCAGGGCCTTGACGACAGGGGCGTTGCGGCCCACGCGGTACAGCGTCATCTTGATGGCGAGGACGTTGGGGTCCTGCGCCGCCGTCTGCAGCAGTTCGATCACCGGCCCGAAGGAGTCGTAGGGATGGTGCAGGAGGATGTCGCCCTCGCGGATGGCGGCGAAGATGTCCGTCTCATCCTCGAACTCGGGCGGCATGGCGGGCAGGAAGGGTGAGTACTTCAACTCGTAGCGGTCGAGACCGTAGAGGCTCATCAGGTCGTCCATCGCCAGCGGCGGGGCGATGGTGTAGATATCCGTCTCGTCCAGGTCCATATTCTCGACCAGGATGTCGCGGATGTACGCCGGCATGGTGGGCGTGACCATCATGCGGATGACGGAGCCAAAGCGGCGCTGCCGCACGCCCCGCTCGACAGTTTCGAGCAGGTCCTCGGCTTCCAGTTCCTGAATCACCATCTCGGCGTCGCGGGTGATGTGGAAGGGATGCGCCTCGATGATCTCCATACCGGGGAAGAGGAGTTGGAGGTTAGCGGCGATGACCTGTTCCAGCCAGACAAAGTACATATGCGGCGTGGTCCCGTCGCCAGCCATCTGCTTCGGGGGCGGGACGGCGACCAGGCGCGGCAGGGTATTGGGGACCTTGAGGCGAGCAAAGCGGGCGTGGCCCGTCTGGTCGCGCAGCAGAATCGCCAGGTTCAGGCTCATGTTGGAGATGTGGGGGAAGGGGCGGCCGGGGTCGTGGGCCAGCGGGGTCAGGACCGGGAACACGACTTCCTCGAAGGTGCGGTCGGCGGACATGCGCTGCCCATCGTCCAACGCGCTGTAGTCCAGGAGGTGAACACCCGCCTTCGCCAGTTGCGGGAGCAGGCCCTCCAGGCAAACCCGCTCGTCCTGCATGAGCTTGTGCGCGGCGTCGCGGATGACCACCAATTGCTCAGCCGGCGTCAGGCCATCCACGGAACGCTCGACCACGCCCGCCTCCACCTGCTGCTTGAGGCCGGCGACACGGACCATGAAGAACTCGGCCAGGTTCGAGGCGACGATGGCGAGGAACTTGACCCGCTCTAGTAAGGGCAGGCTCTCATCCTGCGCCTCTTCCAACACGCGGCGCGAGAAATCGAGCAGACTCAGCTCGCGGTTGAGATAGTGGGAGGCGTCGGCAGGAATCGGGGGCAGGATCGCGGTATAGCTATTGCGGGATGTATCCCACGCCACGCGTTTCTTCTTCTTATGTCGACGGTCCGCGTCTGACTTAGGCACGCAGCCCTCCTTGTAGCGGCAGACATCCAGGTCTGCCCACGGCGAACAACCGGGTTCGCCTCTCCTCCTACCACCTGGCGTTAAGCGCGATTAGTACACCTCAGGGACGAAGGTCTGGTCGGTGATGGGTGGGCGCACGTACCCCTTGTTCTGCTGGCGCGGCGGGAGGACAATCGGCTCCGGCGTGAGGTCCTCATACGGCACCTTGCTGAGCAAGTGGCGGATGCAGTTGAGGCGCGCCCGCTTCTTGTCGTCGGCATCCACGACGTACCAGGGCGATTGCTTGGTGTCGGTGAAGGAGAACATGGTGTCCTTCGCCCGCGAGTACTCGACCCAGCGCGCCCGCGACTCCATATCCATCGGGCTGAGCTTCCAGCGCCGCGTCGGGTCTTTGAGCCGCGTCTGGAAGCGGCGCTCCTGCTCCTCGTCGCTGACCGAGAACCAGTACTTGATGAGGA
>CAZLBQ010000518.1:0-4428 GCA_964557745.1 uncultured Anaerolineales bacterium | reverse complement strand
TGGCGGTGTACATGCCGCCGCACGAGCCGGGGCCGGGGCAGGCGCGGCGCTCGATCTCCATGACGGTCGCCATGTCCATGCGCCCCGCGCTATACGCGCCAACGGCCTCGAATGGGCTGACGACGGTCAGGCGCTCGCCCTGGTACCAGCCCGGCTTGATGGTGCCGCCGTAGACGAAGATGGCCGGGATGTTGAGGCGGGCGATGCCGATCATAGCCCCCGGCATGTTCTTGTCGCAGCCGCCGATAGCGAGCACACCGTCCATGCTCTGCGCGATGCACACCGTCTCGATGGAGTCGGCGATGACCTCTCGCGAGACCAGGGAGCACTTCATGCCCTCGGTGCCCATAGAGATGCCGTCGCTGACGGTGATAGTGCCGAAGGTCTGCGGCATCGCGCCCGCGTCACTGAGGGCATCGACGGCGCGCTGGGCCAGGATGTTGAGGCCAACATTGCAGGGGGTGATATTCGAGTAGCCGTTGGCGACGCCGACGATAGGCTTATTGAAGTCCTCGTCGGAGAAGCCCACAGCGCGCAGCATCGAGCGGTTGGGCGAGCGTTCCACGCCGGCCGTCGTGGCCCGGCTGCGGCGGTTCAGGCCGTTGCTGGACATGCGGGGTCTCCTAACTTGTAGTTTTTTGTCATTCTACCGAGCTGGCGTGAGAATGCAAGTTCCACTCCCTGCATGGCTCGAGACTTAGGGGGAACGCCGACTACTCCGATGGCGGATGCCAACCCGCAACTACCCAGTACCGTCGCGCCGGAAGGATGTAGTCGTTGTTCATCTGCAGGGCAACGACGGTGGCGCGACCGATGTCTGTCAAGCCGATGATCTGAGTCCCGTCTTCGCTCCATCTGAAGTGCTCAAGCCAGACCTGGGTGCGTGGATTAAACAGTGGAACCTCGGCGCCCGATTGGGGATCGACAGCGTGAGTCTTGGTGGCTTTGTAGCTGTTGCACCAGGCGCACGAGAGCCACAAGTTGTTCTCGTTTGACGATCCCCCATAGGCCAGGGGAGTAATATGCTCAATATGCATCTGTGCGCCGCTGATCTGTTGAGAGGTCAAACAATAGCCACAGCGGTACTGGGCAGCGGCCATGATTCGGCGTTTCAGGGCGGGTGAAATACGCGGCACGGTAGTTAGCTGTCAATGACGGGCCAGCAAAGCTCGGCCACTGCGGAGGCTCAAGAGAGCGTAGGCACGCGCTTTGCGGAGCGTCACACGACCGTACTCCTGACGCAAGTCCTCTAGCTCTCGCTGCTCTTCGGCGCTTAGTGGGCGCTCCGCCACCCAAGCCGAAAGTTCCGCCAGCCTCGTCTGGTGTTGCGCGGACATCTGACTCTGGACAGCCGCCAGTAGTTCCTGGTCAGTCATCCAGGTCATCTGAGCCAACTCAGTGTGCATGTCAAGTGGCACATCGGACAGATCAGGCAAAGAGGCCGCCAGGAGGGAAGCAACAACTTCTTCAAGCGGGCGGTCGAGGGCTTGGGCGGCTTGTTGTGCTCGATGAATGACTGTATCGGGCAGGTCCAACGTAATGCTGTGCATAGGCTCTCGCATGATCCTCCCAACAGGCTGACTGCTCTCTCAATTATACACAGCTGCCTGAGCCTCGCTAATTCATCTGCCGCCACCGCCCAACGACGCGCAGCAGGTCGGGCAGGTCCACGACGCCACTGCCGTCGAAGTCGTAGGCGGGGTTCGCCGTCCCCCACGCGGCGGCGAGGAGCTGGATGTCGCGGATATCGACCACGCCGTCCGTATTGAGGTCACAACACGGGACAGGGGTGGGTGTGGGAGCGACCGTCGGGGTAGGCGTCGGCGTCAGGGTGGGAACGGGGGTAGCCGAGGCGGTCGGCGCGGGGGTCTCGGTCGCCGTGGCAGTGGGCATGGTTGTGGGGGCAGGAGCCTCCGTTGACGTGGCGGTGGGTATGGCCGTTTCGGTCACCGTGGGCGTTGCGGCCAGGGCGCAGCCGCCGGTCTGGGTGTAGGTGTCGACGACCGTGCCCGCCGTGGTAATGAACTGGTACGTCAGGCTTGTCTCGGTAGCAGTGACACGCATTGCCCCATACGACGCGTTGTAGCGCGCGGCGCTACCCGTGACCGGCAGCCCGAAGCCGTAGATACTGGCCCCGCCCAGGCCGTTGACGAAGTACGGGAAGCCGTCGCGGACGATGCGCTCGTAGGTGTGGTCGTGGCCGGCCAGGACGGCGCTGGCGCCCCAGGCCGCGAATGGCCACTGCATCCACAGGTTCGAGCCGTGCAGCCCTGAGGAGTATGGCGGGTGATGGAAGAAGACCAGTTTCCAGCACGCCGTCGAGGCGGCGAGTTGGCCCTGGAGCCACTGGCCCTGGACCGACGTCGCGGTGACGCCGTGCGGCTCATTGGGGTCGCTGTCGACGGCGAAGATCTGCACCGGACCGCGCGCGATGGTGTAGTAGCGCTCGACGCCGGGCAGAGTGAAGTAGGCCAGGTAGGGGGCCGCGCCGCTGGCGATCCAGTCGTGGTTGCCGAGGGTCGGCCAGAAGCGGTTCTCGCTCGCGCCCGGTCCATAGCTTCCCTTGTAGGGCGCGATGAACTCGTGGTAGTACTGGCCGATGTTGGCGTCGATGGTCGCGGCGGACCCGCTGGGGTAGTTGTCGTCGCCGACGGTGACGACGAAGGCCGGGTCCCAACTCTTGACCAGGGCGGCGACGGCGGCCTCGTTCGGCCCGGCCTGGCCGTAGTCGCCGATGACGGCGAAGGTCAGCGGGGATGAGGTCTGGGCTCGGACCGGCCCGCCGCCGACCAGGCCCGCGAGGGCCAGCGCCAGCAGCGCCAGGCCCACCCAGGGGCGAAGGAGCTTGAACATGCCCCCAAGTGTACACCCATGCGCCCGCGCCGGGAAGTCCGCTGGCGCTCAAGCGACGCTGTGTAGCGCCGACTTGTAGCGCCGACTTCAGCCGGCAGCCGACGCAAGTCAACGCTACGCGGCAACCCTACGCGCTCACAGCGGCCAGGTGGCGGCGCAGCAGCCGCTTGACGATGAACAGGACGGTGAATGACAGGAGCAGCAAGATGGCCGACAGGGTCAGCGCGACGTTCAGGTTGAGTTCGAAGCCCAGGTAGATCGCCAGGGGCATCGTCTGGGTGCGGCCGGGGAAGTTGCCGGCGAAGATAATCGTTGCGCCGAACTCGCCCAGCGCCCGCGCCCACGTCATGACCGCCCCCGCCAACAACGCCGTCCCACTCAGGGGCAGCGTGACATAACGAAACACCTGGGCATGGCCCGCGCCGTCCAGCGCCGCCGCGTTTTCCATCTCGCGGTCGATGCCCGTGAAGCCCGCCTGGGCAGCCTTGACGAAGTAGGGCGCGGCGACAAACAGTTGGGCTAGCACGACGGCCACCTGGGTGAAGGCGACCTCGATGCCCCACTCACTCAGCGTCGCCCCGAACAGGCCACGCCGCCCGAAAGCGACGAGCAGGGCGATGCCCGCCACCGACGGCGGCAGGACCATCGGCAGGTCGATGAGCGTGTCGAGCAGCGCTTTGCCGCGAAATGTGTGGCGCGCCAGGAGGTAGGCCAGGGGGATACCGAGCAGCAGCGCCAGGCTCGTCGTCAGGAGGCTGGTCAGCAGGCTCAGCCAGACGGCCTGGAGGACGACAGGGTTGACGAGGTTCGCCAGGAAGGCGGGCGGCGAGACGCGCAGGACCAGCGCCACGAGGGGCAGCGCCAGGAAGAGCAGGAGCGGCAGGCTGGCGAGAACCAGCGGGACGCGCTGCCACCAGCGGGGCGGGCGCGGCCAGGCGGGGGTAGCGGTCTCGATAACACGGGGGAGGGCCTTCTGAGCCATAGTCTTACTGACCTTCTGCGGGCGGGATGAAGCCGTAGCGGCCGAGCAGCGTCTGCGCCTCGGACGACAGGACATACGCGACGAAGCGCTGCGCCAGTTCGGGGTTCCTGGCCCGCTGGGTCGGGGCGATGGGATACGACGCGATCGTGTTGAGAGCGTCGGGAATGTCGAGGCGCGCCGTCTTGCCGACCGCGTCCGCGTTGACGTCCGTGCTGTAGACGATACCCGCGTCGACCTCGCCGAGGAGTACCTTGCCCAGCACGGCCCGCACGTTCTCCTCATACGAGACAACGTTCTTGAGGACGGCGTCCTTGTAGTCTGGCCCAAAGGCCGAGTCTTTGGCCGCCTTGTCGAGGAAGTCCAGCGCGTACTGCCCAACCGGGACTTCCTTCGCCGCCAGGACGAGCTTCAACCCCGGCTGCGCCAGGTCCTTGAGGTCCTTGACCCCGCGCGGATTGTCCTTCGGGTAGACGACGACGAGCCGATTCCGGGCGAACGTGCGGGGCGCGCCGCGGACAACTTCGCCGGCCTGGACGGCGTCGCTCATGTTGCGCGCCGCCGCCGAGGCAAACACGTCGACGGCCGCGCCCTGC
>CAZLBQ010000517.1:0-4448 GCA_964557745.1 uncultured Anaerolineales bacterium | reverse complement strand
ACAGGGCATTGTTGGCGTCGATGGCGAGCTGGCCCCAGGTCAGGCTGGTATTCACCAAAAGGGCGCCCAGCGCCAGGCGCGGCACAAGCTCGACCATCTCGTGATAGGGCGTGCCCAGCGACGCCGACGGCAACGTCATCGGCGCGGGCGACCCGTACACCCAGATGCGCGCTTGCCTGAGCAAGATCGAGCAGGCGCTCGCCCAGGCCGGGGCGCGGCTAGCTGACGTGGTGCGCGTCGAGATCTTCGTCACCGACATCACCCAGTGGCAAGAGATTGGCCGCGCCCACGCCGAGGTGTTTGGCGACATCCGCCCGGCCAACTTCCTGGTCGAGGTGTCGCGCCTCGTGGACCCGGCCCATCTGGTCGAAGTCGCCGTCACGGCGGTCATCGATGAGGAGCTGGGTGCATAACTCACCGCCGTGGGCACAGAGAACGCCGAGCGAATGGAAGCTATCCCTCTCTGTGCCCTCGGCGGCCTCTGCGGTGAGGACGGTGTTGGTCTGGATGGTCGTCTCGCTGGTGGTAAGTGCCTGCAGCAGCAACGCCCCTGCCGTCAGCGGCCCCTCGACACCCTACCCGACCCTGCCGCGCCCGCTCCCGACCCTCACGCCGGGCGCTCCCAAGCCCGCCGACGCCTTCCCCGCCCAACCGGCCAGCGCCAGCGCGGGCGAAGCCCACTACCGGACGCTGTGCGCCAACTGCCACGGCGACACCGCCAACGGCGACACGACGCTCGGCCGCACCCTCACCCCCCGCCCCGCCAACTTCCACGACGCCGAGTTTGTCCGCCGCCGCACCCCCGCCAGCTTCTACCACTCCGTCCAGAAGGGCGTCCTCGGCTCGGCCATGCTGGGCTACGAGGGCACGCTGTCGCCCGCGCAGACGTGGGACGTCATCGCCTTCCTGTGGCGGCAGTCGGCGGCCGACGCCGACGTCGACAAGGGGCGGCAGTTGTACGCCGCGCAGTGCGCCGCGTGTCACGGCGCGCGGGGCGAGGGCGGGTCGGCGGGCAGCCTGGCCGCGCCAGCCCTCCTGGCCGGGCGCACCGGCTATGGCATGTTCAACGCCATCTCCGGCGGCTTGCCCGACGCCCCCACGCACCGCTGGGACACCCTCCCCGACGCCGACCGCTGGGCCATCGTGGACTACGTGTGGACCTTCATGCTGCAACGGTAAGCCCCCTCCATCCCCCTAGCCCCCTTCCTCCGCCCAGGGGTGGGGGAGGAAGGGGGAGCCGCCGTCGGCGTCAGTCTGTAGCCCGACAGCAGTTCAGGAGCGCAGCGACGCGGGGAAGGTGGAGGGCTAGCCCCGCTGCAGCCGGATGCCCTTGGCCAGGAACTCGGGCGCGGCCTGGACGGCCGGGCGGGTCCAGCCCCGCATCGCGCCCACCATCGCCTCGCCGAGCAGCGCGCTCAGCGGGTTCCCCTCGCCCAGCAAGTCGCCAATGTCCCGCGACGCCAGCGACCGCAGGTCCACCGGCTGCGTCGTCACGACCAGCAGGAGTGTGTCGTCGCCGCGCCCCGCGCTGGTGTTGGGGAAGGGGCCGTCGACGGCGCTCTTGCCGGCCTGGATCTCGCCCTGGGACCCGGGCGGCGGGAACACCACATCCACCGTGTAGTCCGGGCGGCTGAGGGCCAGGACGCTGGCGTACACCGTCTGCTGGGTCGGGTTGCGGATGACGAGGCTGATCATGTCGTTGGGCGACAGCGCCGTGCCGGCGGCGACGACATTCCCGTCCGCCGCGCCCGGCAGGCGGTCCGTCGTCCAGCCGGCCGGCAGCCGCCGCACTTCGAGCGTGACGGCGTCCAGTCCACTCGTCGGGTTGGGAATCGCCAGGCTGTCGACGGCCTGGTAGCGGGCGATCTTCTCCAGCCGGTTGACAATCTCACTCGCGCTGTCCGGGGTCGCCGGCAGCGGCCCGCCGACCAGCAGGTTATCCGCCGTGACCACGACCAGCTTGTCCGCGTCCGCCTCCTGTACCCCCGCGGCGGCCGGGACGTCCGCGCCCAGCGCCACTCGCGCCTGGGCGACCCCCGTGTCGACCAGTTGGAGGCGCGGCGACGCCTGGGCCTGGGCCTGGAGCGTGGCCCACGGCTCGCCCGCGCCGCCGATGGCGACGGGCAGCCGCTCGCCCACGTGCTCCACCTCGACGGCGGGCATGCCGTTGACCAGCTGCGCGGCATTGCCCTCGACCACCTCGACCTGGGCGCTCAGGGCGCTGACCTGGGTGACGCGCACTTTGGCGACGGGCTGGGCGTTGGGCGCTTGCGGCTGCGTCCCCAGGGGGTAGACGGCGAACACCGAGCCGGGCGACACGAGGTGCAGCTTGCCCACCGACAGGCCGAGGGTCGGCGGCAGGGCTTCCCCCAGCGCGCCACGGCGCGGTTGGGCCACCAACTGGACATAACGGTTGCGGGCCGCGAAGTCGGTCTGGAAGACGAGGCGCTCGTAGGCCCCTTCGAGGGTCGGCGTCTGGTCGGCCATGCCCTGCTGCTGGAGCGTCTTGAGGATGGCCTGCCACAGGTCCCAGTACGTCAGGTCGGGGGCGGCGTTCTGGAGGGTGCGGGTCATGAACCAGGTGAGGACGCCGTGGCGCTGCGTCTGGCCATCCTGGGTGAAGGGCCGCTCCTTCGACGTCTGGTCCGAGCGGCAGCCGCTGAGGAGGACGTAGCCCTCGCTCAAGGGCAGCCAGCCGCCGGCGCTCAGGTCGCGGCTGGGGGCGGTCACAGGCGCGCCCCACAGGCCCTGTGGGCTGACGGGCGGCATCTCCGGCGCGTGGTCGGGGTCGGCCGGGACGAAGCGCTCATCGGCGTGGGGCGGCTCCAGGCCAATGTCGCGCGAGATATTGCCGGAGTGACAGCTATCGAAGATGAGGGTCAGGTACTGCGTTCGCTCGCTCAGCTTCTTGATGAACGCGCCAATCTGGTCGTCGGTGATGTCGCGGTTGTAGGGCGGCGTCTTCGACCGCATCGAGTCGCTGGGGACGATGGTCTCGTCCAGGCCGTCGCCCTCGTCGCCCTCGGCGTCCTGGACCTGCGAGCCGTGGCCCGCGTAGTAGACGACGACGACGGCGTCCTGCTCCAGGCGCGGGTTGTTGGCCAGGTCGACCATCGCCTGGCAGATGGCGGCCTGGGTGGGCTTGGTGGCGGTCTGGTCGGTGATGAGGATGACGTTGTCTTTGGGGAAGTTGTAGGGTGAGCTGGTGAGTGTCTGGTACATCAGGTTGGCGTCATTGACGCACCCCTGGAGACTGTTCAACAGCGGGTAGCTGTTGATGCCGATGATGAGCGCCCACGGCGCTGGCGTTGCCATGCGGACCTCCCTTCAATCGTCCATCGTCAATGGTCAATGGTCAGCCTTCAGCCGCGTACTTGCCCGCAGCCCTCGACTGTCACGCTGAGAAGGTGTAGCACCGGGCGACTGTCATGCCGAACTGGGTTAGGCATCCACTCGGAGTGACGGTCGAAGGTTCTGAGCAGCCGAGCGCAGGGTCTCCTCTGGTCGCGCCCGATGGAACGCAGAATCAGACCTATATGCTTCGATCCGCGTGTAGCTAGTTTTTCTGCGTTCATCCGCGTTCCTGTCCGGACGCGTTAGGCGAACACGCGGGTTCGCGCCTACAGCACCATACCAAAAGTCGTCCCTACTTCACGTAACCGCGCGACCGCCGCGGCGAAGCCGCCGCCCTCCGTCGGGTGGTAGTCGTCCAGTCCCCAGATGTTGTCCCCCACGCCGATGTCGGCCCCGACGCCGGAGAACGCCCACACCACGAACCCGGCCGCCCCGCCCTCGCTGCTGAACTGGAGGAGGGCCGCCAGGTTGGCCTCGCGCTGGGCCGGGTAGCCCACCTCCTCGACGACCAGCGGGCGGCGGGTGGCGAAGGCGATGTCCAGGTCGCGCTGGATGCAGGCGCGACGCAGCCCCTCGTCCGGGTCGGGGAAGTCGCCGGGCAGGGGGGCCAGTAGGGGGAAGTCGCGCCCCGCCACGTGGACCGTGACCAGGTCGAGGGTTGGGATGGCGTAGAAGGCTTTGGCCTGGGCCGCGTCGAAGAAGCCGCAGTGGACGGTGCTGATGACGCCCGCGCCGACAAGGTGGGCCGGGTCCAGGGCCTTGATGCGCTGGCTGACGGCGCGCACGAACTCGGTGTACAGGCCGGGGTCGACGGGCAGCTTCAGCTCGTTGCCAATCTCCCAGGCCAGGAGGCGCGGGTCGCCCCGGAAGCGGCGGATGATGCGCTGGGCCAGCGGCCAGTAGAAGCGCTGCCAGTCGCCCGCGTACCAGGCGCGACGGTACAGGAAGTCGCGGTCGTCCTCGACCGGGCTGAAGTAGGGTGTGTCGCCGACCGGGTAGAAGCCCCCGTGGGCGTTGTAGTCGGTCAGGGCGACGATGAGGCGTACCGCGTCGGGGCGCAGCGCCTCAGCCGGCCCGGCCGCCGCGTCGAGGGT
>CAZLBQ010000516.1:0-4451 GCA_964557745.1 uncultured Anaerolineales bacterium | reverse complement strand
ACAACAACAAGACGTGGTTTGAGGCGAACCGGTCGAGGTACGACGCCCTACGCGCCGACTTCACGGACCTGGTGGAGGAGGTCATCTTCGGAGTAGCGGCGTTCGACCCGCGCGCCCAGGGCCTGACACCCAAAGACTGCATCTACCGCATCTACCGCGACGTGCGCTTCTCCAAGGACAAGACGCCCTACAAGACAACGTTCAGCGCCGCTATCCCCCGCAACATGATTGGCGCGGGCTACTACTTCCAGCTTGCCCATGACGGCAAGCTGATGACGGCCGGCGGCTACTACATGCCCGATAACGACGCCCTGGCCCGCATTCGCACCTTCATCGCCCAGCGGCCGGGGCAACTCCAAGCCGTGCTGGATGAGCCAGGCTTTCGCGCCCAGTTCGGGACGCTCGACGGCCCGCGCCTGACGCGGCTGCCGCGCGGCTTTGATGAGGACACCCCTCTCCCGGACATGGTCAAGCTCAAGAGCTTCACCGTCGCCAAGGAGTATCCCGTGCGCGACCTGGACGGCGATGCCCTTGCGCCACTCGTCGTCGCCGACTTCCGCGCCACGCGCCCTCTGGTCGCCTGGCTACGCGAGGCGCTGGGCTACATGGGTGCATCGGTGAACCGCCCCGCCTAACTCGCTCTTTGCATAGGCGAGGTAGCAAAAGACACACAGGCCACCTCTAGAGGTGGCCTGTGTGTCTTTTCTTGCGCAGCGCTGCGTATCAGTCTTTGGACCCGCCGACCAAGGCCAGCCAGTCATTTAGGTTCTGGATTTCGATGCCAACGTGATCGGCCTGGCGGAGCACCCGCACACGGTAGTGCGGCTGCCGACCCTCTTGCCCATTCTGACTGTAGGATAAGCGTGACGAGACGATAGTATAGCCAGGGGTGGCTCTGACTCGATCCTTCAACTCGTGATACTCGTTGACGTCCATCGTTTCCTCCCTTCGGTGGAGGCGCGTAGCGCTCAAGGGTACACATCACAACGCTAGACGAAGTTGGCTAGGTGAGAATGTTCGGTGAAGTGTCAATTATAGTGACTTGCCCACTCGACGCAAATTTCGGCGCCCCTCCCTGGGATGGACAACGCTCCGCTACTTCACCATCGAGCCTATCGCCACGAGATCCGGCTGCCCGTTGCCTGCGACGCGTTGAATCTCCGCGCCGAGCGCCTGCTCACGCCAGGCGACGAACTGGGCGAAGTCGTCGCGCATGAGAGGTGAGCCAGGCTCGGCGGGTAGCAGCAGCGAGGTCATCAGCTCCTCGAACGGCCCAGCGCCGAGGACGTGGCGCAGATCAGTGAAGGCGGTGGACGGCGGGCCGCTGTGCAGACGCTGACCGAACTTGCGGGCCAACGGCGCGCGGTTGAGGATGCCGTCGCGGTCCCGCGCCGCCAGCCCGTGGCTCTTGAGCCAGTCGACCGAGAAGATCGGTGTATCCTCCGCCGCATACTCGCCGCCCATCACGCCTAGTTCGCGGCGCGTCAGGAGCGCCATGACGCCCCGGTACAGGGCGCGCTGGCGCGGCGTCACGTCGCGCAGCAGCGTAGGGTCGAACTCGAACTCGTCGACACTTGGCGGTAGTGGGCCGTCAGCCAGCCAGTCGCGCAAGGCCTGAACATCTCGCGCCGCTTGCCGCGTCGGGGCCGTCTCATAGCTTTGCCCGAAGACCGAGCACCACACCCAACGCACGAGGCGCGCGCGGACCTCGGGATCGTCGGCGTCGTGCCTCGCCAGGACAGCGGCGAGGGGTACCGCCAGGAAGGGATAGGGCAGGGCGGCAGCGGTGAGCATCCCGCATTCACTGCGCAGCAAGTCCAGCCCACGCGCCATCGCCTTGACACACGGTGGCCACCAGTACTCAATATCACCGGCATCCAGGTTGAGGATATCGCGCCGCTGGCAGGTGGGCGGGTCATAGCCGACGAGGGCGATGGCCTGGAGCATGGCGTACGGGTCGATGTCAAAGGCAGCAATGACTGGGTGCTGCTCCTGGGCCTGGGCCCACAACACGCGGAGATTCACGGCCCCAGGCCGCAGGCGGGCCGTGAGCAACTCGAACGGACTGAGGCGGGCGCTGATGCGGTTGACGGCCTCGAAGATGGTGCAGACGGCGTCGAGCGGCGTCTTCTCCGACAGGGTGACGACCGGGAAGCGATAGTCGTCAATGGTCTCGATCCACTTCTCCTGGATGTCGCTCAGGCTGTCGTCGAGGCCGTCCAGCTCACCAGGCGGGACGAGCTTCGCGATCTTGCGGCTCCAGCGGCTAAACTGGCTGACGCCGTCGCGCAGCAGGCTCAGCGGCATAACGAGATCACGGGCCTGGGCGTCCAGGTCGCCATACTCGAGCGCCCGCTTGTGCGTCGCGCGCAAGTGGAACAGGCACTCGCCGAACTCGTCGCCGGCCAGGAGGCGGCGCAGGTTGAGATAGTAACGGTAGTCGCCCACGCCATAGAACGCCTGATAGAGCGATGTCAGGCGCTGCTGGCCGTCGAGGACGAGGTAGGTGGCCCGGCGGCTGGCCAGGGGCGGCGCGCCCTCGAACTCGCGCGCGGCGAACAGGCCACGCGTGTTGCGGAGGCGCAGCAGACTGCCGGCCGGGTAGTCGGAGGCAATGGAGACGATCAATTCCTGGGTGGCGCTAGGGTCCCAGACAAAGTCGCGCTGGAAATCGGGCAGCGCTGCCTCACCCTTGTGGATTTGCGCCAGGAGCTCCTGGAGTTCCCGTGTATTGGTATCTTCAAAAATGCCCATAGGTCTCTCCTCACCGATAATGGGGACCGGTGTCGCGGTGCGTCATGACCTGGGCTAAGTTTGCCACCGTTGCGCGGGAAAGGCAAGCATGCCTACACCCTAGGCCGCGGCCGACTAGCGCAACGAGCGGCGTAGGCCTTTGGGGTAACTGTTCTTGAGGATGCCCTGGGCGCGGCGCGCCCAGCCCAGGGGAAAACCAGCGACGGTGATGAGTGTCCAGCCCGACGGGCCGGGTTCCGGCAGAGGATGACCCTGGAGGTAGAGCGCCAGACGCTCATCGTCGGGCGCGAGGTCCAGGCGTGGGAGAGGCGAGTCTATCAAGTCGGACGGGCGGAGGGCCAGCGCCAGGCTATGCGATGGCTCGAAGCGCTCGCCACGTGCCGTCCCCAGCCAGAGACCAGGCCGCACCACACGCAGACCACCTAAGTCGAGGGCGCGCTCTGGCACAGCATACACCTGATCGCCGACGAGGGTCAGCCCGTCGGCGGCGACCGGGTCAAAGCCCAGCGTACCGGCTGCGAACCACCGCCACAGGCGCGCGATGGGCCTGGGCGCCTCTTTGACGGCGGCTAGGTGCAGACGAGGCGCGGGGCCGGCGTCCCGCTGCAAGACGGCGATGAAGTGGCCCTCACCAGGGGCGAGATGGGGCCAGAGGCGCGCCGTGTGGCTCAGCTCGGGGCGCGATATCTCAGCCGCAACCCACTCCGGGCGGCCAGGCGATAGGCCGGGCAGCGGGATCGGCAGCAGCGTGAAGTCGGGGTGGGCGTCGAGGAAGGCGGCGATGATGACCTCGTCCTCTTCGGGCGCGAAGGTACAGGTACTATAGGCGAGCCGCCCCCCCGGCTTGATCAGGGCGGCGGCGGTGTCGAGCAAGGGCCGCTGGCGCAGCGCGCAGCCCTGGACCAGTTTCTCGCTCCACTGGCGCAACGCGGCCTCGGACTTGCGGAACATGCCCTCACCCGAGCACGGCGCGTCGACCAGCACACAGTCGAACACGGCGCCGAGCTGCTCGGCCAGCCGACGCGGGGCGGCGTTGGTGATGGTCGCCTGCCGCATCCCCCACCGTTCGACATTCTCCATCAGCGGCTTGACACGACTGGGTTCCACCTCGTTCGCCAAGAGCCAGCCACTGTCGCCGGTCAGGGCCGCGAGATGAGTAGTCTTGCCACCCGGCGCGGCAGCCAGGTCGAGGACCAGATCGCCGGGCTTCGGGGCCAGGGCTTCGACCACGGCCATTGCCGACGGCTCCTGGAGATAGTACAGCCCGGCGGCGTGGTAGGGGTGACGCCCCGGGCGGTCTTCGTCGGTAACACAGAAGCCGGTTGGACACCAGGGGACGGGCGTCAGGGTCCAATCGACAAGTTGAGAGAGTTGGGAGGGAGCCAGCTTAAGCGAGTTGACGCGCAGGCCGACGAGCGGCGGCCGGGCCAGGGCGGCGAGGAAGGCGTCGGTCTCGTCGCCGAGCCGCTGTCGCATCCGCGTGACGAATTCCGCTGGCAGCATCATGCCCCATCCTTGTCAGGATAAGCAAAACGCCCCTATCGAGTGATAGAGGCGTCTGAATAATATATCGAATTCAAGTGCGAAGTCACAAGTCACACGTGAGACTTGAAGGGTGTGTGACGCGTTAAGAACTGAACAGGAGCGAGAGGCGACCGGTGAGGGTCGTCGGCATCGAGAAGAGGGAGAGTGTCCCC
>CAZLBQ010000515.1:0-4457 GCA_964557745.1 uncultured Anaerolineales bacterium | reverse complement strand
GGGGCCGGCGACCCCCCGGGCCCGTCGGGACCTCACCATACCTTGCCACCGACGCCTCACGCCCGGGCTTCCACCCGCCCCCCGCACGCCCCATTCGGGCCGGCGCGGGGGCCCAGGCCACCCTGCGTGGGCAGGCCGGGCGGCCCACCCCGGGCCCCCCCCCCCCCTCGCCGACGACGGCTGCTGCCTGCGCGTCTCGCGTGGCGACCAAGGTCAGACCGTCCCCATCGCGCCCCTCGCCGCGCTCCGTCAACTCGCGCCCGTCGAGACAGTCATCACCCGCGCCATCGTGCCTATCCCGCCGGACTTCCCGCCCGGCCGCTACGACGTCACCGTCGGCGACATCCGGGCCGGCGGCCTGGACATCGCGCCCCCCTGACCCGCGCTACATCTTGTAGCCAATCTTGCGCAGGAAGTCCTTGCGCCAGGCAACTCCACTCTCATCCTCAACGCCGAGCGGCGGCTGACCGTCGATGACGCCGACGATACCCCGCCCCAGGTCGGTCTCGGCCACGATGACCTGCACCGGGTTCGCCGTCGCGCAGAAGATGCGGCACACCTCCGGCACGGCCTTGACCGCGTTGAGGACGTTGATGGGGAACGCGTTGCCGAGGAAGATGATGAACGCGTGTCCCGCGCCCATGGCCCGCGCGTTGCGCGCCGCGAGCGCCGTCAGTTCCGCATCGGTGCCGCTGGTACGGACAAGCCGCGCCCCCGACGCCTCACAGAACGCCAGGCCGAACTTGATACCGGGCACCGTGTTAACCAACGCCTCAAAGAGGTCTTCCACGGTCTTGATAAAATGACTGTGCCCGATGATCACATTGAGGTTAGGATCAGGTTTTTCGATGGGGACGATAGAGAGATTGACAGGCATGACACCTCCCTGGATACGAGACCGGATAATTGTAGTCTACCGTCTTTTCCTCTTATCTCCAAAGCCGCGCTCTCTTCCCCATATCATGCCCCACCGCAACCCAATCTCGTCCCTGTAGGAGCGGCGCACGCTCACCGGATAATGAGCTTCATCCGTTCAGCGATAAGCGTGGGACACGAGCGGCAGGAATGTCTCGGTTACGGCCGTCGCCTGGGTCATCAGGAAGCCGTCTGGAACCGGCAAGGTCGCCAAGGTGAGGCGCGGGTGGAGGACGCCGTCGGGGCTGGGAGCCTCGGCGGTGAACCCCAGGTCCCCCGCACCGCTCGTGTCTGCCTCAACCGTTGTGACCACGTCGCCGATTTGAACGTGCAAGGCCCGCGGCACGTAGCTCACGAAGGGCGCCGCCGTCGTCACCCGCGCCCACTCGACCGACGTCGGCGCGTCGAGAATGGGCGCGGCATTGCCCGTCCAGACGAACGAGGTAAAGGCCTGGGCCGCCTGGCTCCACTGGGTCACGATGAGCCGCTCCGCTTGCCGCGTCACCATTGGGAACGGGACGGGGAGGGGCAGGCGACCTGGCACGGGGACGGGGAGACGCAACGGCTCGCGCAGGCTCAGGTGGGCGGCCATGAGGAAGTGAGCCAGGCTCTCCCCTGCGCGCTTTGTACCCGCCCGCATGTAGAACTGGACCTGGTCACTCGTGCCGAGGCTCTGGTGCAGAATACGCGACTTGCTCGTTTGGTCCCCTCGGTCGACCGCCACCGCCGCGTTGAAGCCGAAGCGGCGCGCGGTCACTTCCGGCGCCCCGATCACGAAGCCATCCAGCCACAGCGTGAGATCGCCCAACTCTCGGTCGTAGCGGAGCTGGGCGCCGCCGCCGCCTCCACCCAACGAGATGTTCAGCTCGCTTTCGCTCCACCGCGGCTGGTCGATGCCAACTGGAAACATGACCCGATAGCCCTTGACGACCTCGGTCCCGCTGTAGCCCGCGAGATAGACGTAGGTCGTCCGCTGCCACGGCTCGCGGAGCAGGATGACCTGGCCGCGAAACGCCTTGAACTGCTGCGGAAAGCCGGGCGTGGCCGGGATCTCGTCGGTGTCGATGTAAGCGATGATCGCCTCATACCACCCGGCCGGCCCCCAGGCTTCGGGGGCCAGGGCGCCCGGCGGCAGCGGCTCGGCGGGCTTCGCCCACAGGCGAGACGTATAATAGAATGGCGCACAGGCGGTCAGGAGCGCTGCCGCGCCCAAGCGCATGAAGTCGCGGCGAGTGACCGCGGAGCGGTGGCGGGTAGCATCGGTCATGGATCGTCAGCCTCCAGAGCTAAGTCGGATGGTCTTAATTCTATGGGGTGATGACGAACATGGGAAGCAAGGACAGGTGATATTCACTCCGGCCGCAGAGATCATCGACGCGTCGGCTTCTTCGCCAGTTGACGGCATGGCCCAGCCGGTACGGGTGGCCGGCTCAGCCACCCGTACCGGCCCTAGCACGAGACGCTAGTCTTGCGCCCGGTAGAAGAAGTACTCGGCGGTGTAGGGCACCCGCGCCTCCTGGTTAGGGAAGTTGCCGGCGGAGGAGGGGGCCTTGCCACCTGTGGTGTTCACCCGCTGGATGAAGGTCACCCCGTCGAAAACGCCAGGCCCACTGCTACTCACGGCCTGGAGCAAGAGCCACGGGATCGCGTCAGGGTCCGCCGTGCAGGATCTGACCACCCGGGCCCCGACCTTGCTGCCGCTGACGCTCTCCCATGTCGGACCGGCATAGTGGCTGCCGACGACGCCATCGCTCCCGGCGTTGGCGTACAACACCGCATCAGGCCCGACGAAGCTCCAACCCGTGCTACTCCAGCGGTAGATCTGGACCCCCTCAGCGTAGACATGGAAAGCGACCTTGTTGCCTGCCGGCGCCGCCAAGTCCTGGCACGTGCCGAGGTTAGGCGTGGGGCGGTCACTGCTCGGGGCGGCCCCCGTCGAGGCAGCGAACGCCAGCAGGCACAGCGCCAGGGCTGCCAGTGTCACAGCGAAAATGGGCAAACGGAACCGATATGTACTTGTCATGACCGTCTCTCCTGTTGGCTTTGGCTACACGCCAAAGGTTTAGTAACGTGACATGTTGTCGGACTACTATGACAACGCCCTGTCCTGGCTAGGACATGATGAGCGTAACGAACCCCGCCCCGATGAGGGCCATCGCCCACATGCGATCCAGGTTGAACCAGGCCTGCCGCAGGACCGCCAGCCCCAGCTTCTCGAACACCACAAGCGCGACGACAGCCATCACCCCGAACATGGCAAGGGTGTGAACCCCCACCGCCCCCAGTTCCGCCAGCGGCGGCCCTGCCCCGCTCGCGAGGCTGAGGTGATCCGCGTGCGCTGCCTGCGTCACCTCGGCGTCAGACGGCGGCGCGCCGGACTGGCTCATCTCGCTGTGCCCCTGATGCGCCATGTGGTCTGTGCTTGAAGTGTCCATTGAGTGCGTATGGCCGGTGTGGTCAGCATGGCTCATCACTCCCTTCTGCTCCTGCGACGGCAAACAATAGGCGCTGTCGGCGGCGGTCGGCGCCGGCGCGACCTGAACCACGGCCACTGCCGGCGCCGCGTACACCGCTTGGGGAGCTGCGTCCGCCGCCAGGTGCAGCAGCACTGGGGCGAGCATCAAGCCCGCGCCGTGCGCCGTCGCCATCAGGAAGGACCACACCGTCAGGTCGCGGAAGTTGACCCGCATGCCCACCCAACGGGGATGCGACATGGGGGCGAGCAACTTGTACAACCCGAAGACCATCAGGGCTACCGCCCCTACGGTGCGCAGGACCGTCGGCGCGACAACCGCCTGCGCCATGCCCACCAGGGCCACAACCAGCGCAATCGACGCCGCATGCCCCAGCGCAATCGGGACAAAGGCGCGGAGCACCGCCGCCCGCCGCCGTTCCTGCAACCCCAACGCCACCGCAAACAGCCACCCCATGCCTGGATTGAGCCCGTGATAGGCGCCCAGCAGGGCCAACGTCAGCCACGGCCACAGCTCGTTCATCACACCCTCCTCGCGGGCTGAGTATCGCGTACCGAGTGCTGAGGGAGAAGGCTCGTCACTCAGCACTCGGTACTCAGGACTTTCAATGCTAGTTCGGGTAGCAGTACGAGTCCGAGGAGGCGTCGCCCCCCTGGAGCCGGATCTGGTGCGGCCGCTCCGCGCCAAAGTCCACGAAGAAGTCAGGGTCGGGCTGCATGCCGCCGTCGGGGTCCGCGTCGAGCTTGACCGCCCAGCCGCGAATGCCCTCCGGGTAGAACTGCTCGTCCCACGCCACGTACAGCGAGTTGGTGACGTAGACCCGCCGCCCGTCGCGGCTAATCTCCACCATCTGCGGGCCGCCGTTGAGGGGACCCGTGCTGGGGTGAGCCGCCTTACGCACAATGCCGCCTAGGTGCACCGAGCCGGTCTGCTTGGGGTGGAACGGGTCCGAGACATCGTATTGCAGGAACTCGCCCGTGCCCCAGCACGAGACGTACAGGAACTGGTCGTCCAGCGACAAGTTGATGTCGGTGACCATCGGCGGGACTGCCCCAAAGCCCTTGAGTG
>CAZLBQ010000514.1:0-4465 GCA_964557745.1 uncultured Anaerolineales bacterium | reverse complement strand
CGAGCGGCTGGGCTACGGCATTGACCGCATGCGGCGGCTGATGAGCGAGGCAGGCCTGCCCGCGCCTGTGTTCCGCGAGACGTCCAACGGCTTCCAGGTCGTGCTGTACGGCCACGGCGACCGCCTCTCGCCTATGGAGCGCGCGCCGGTACGCCTCAGCCAGTACGCCACGCTAGGTCTCAACGAGCGCCAGGAGCACGCCCTCCAACTGGCGACGCAGCAGGGCCGCGTGACGAACCGTGACCTCCAGGAGTTCGCTCCCGACGTCTCGCCGGAGACGATTCGCCGCGACCTGGCCGACCTGGTCGACAAGAACCTGCTGCTCAAGATCGGCGAGAAGCGCGCGACATACTACATCCTGAAATGATTTGCGATTTAAGATTGACGATTGGAGGAGCAGTGGACGAAAGGCAGTTCAAGGAGCGGACTAAACGGTTCGGTATCAGGGTCATCAAGGCCAGTTCAAACTGACAATCGTCAATCATAAATCGTAAATCCGAGAGGCAAGATGCCTGACTTCTGGAAAGACCTGGTGGTGGCGCCGCAGCCCCTGGCGGTGGACGTGGGAGCGGCGGTGTTGGCCGACGGCGGGAACGCCGTCGACGCCGTCATCGCAGCGGCGTTGACGCAGGGTGTGACCGACCCGCAAATGTGCGGCATCGGCGGCTTCGGCTCGCTGCACCACTACGACGCTGCCACGGGGCAGCACACCGTCCTGCAGTTCCTCGGCACGGCGGGCTCGCTCGTGCGCCCCGACCAATGGGCCGACATGCTCGAAGAGGAGTACCGCATCGGCTACGGCTTCCGCCTGTCGGGCTACGAGAACGACGTCGGCTGGCAGGCCGTCGCCACGCCGGGTACGGTAGCCGGGCTGGGGGAGGCGCACCGCCGCTGGGGCACGCGGCCCTGGCCGGACCTCATCGAACCGGCGGCGACGCTGGCCGAAGAGGGTTTCACCATCACGCCGACCCTGTCCGACCGCTGGCGGCGGCCCGGCACGCCGGGTTTTGCCTTCCCGGTCTGGCGCATCACCCACACCCTGGCCGCGCAGCGTATCTTCACCCGCGACGGCTTCACGCCGCTCCAACTGGGCGAGAAGCTCGTCCAGAAGGACTACGCGCGCTCGCTGCGGCGCATCGCTGACGGCGGCGCGCAGGAGTTCTACACGGGCGCGCTGGGCAAGGAGTTGGGGCAGGCCATCCAGGGCCACGGTGGTTATGTCACCCCAAACGATCTGGCCAACTACCGGTTGCGGACGCCGCAGCCCGTGGTCGGCCAGTATCGAGGCCTGACGCTCAAGACGGACCCGCTGCCGGACGGCGGCGCGACGCTGGTCCAGATGCTCAACTGCCTGAGCCACTTCGACCTGGCAGCGTTGGGCCACAATAGCCCGCGTTATGTCGACCTCGTGTCGCGGGTAATGCAGTGGGCCTTCACCGACTGGACGACGCGACTGGGCGACCCGCTGTTCGACCCAGACATGACCACGACCATCACCGACCCCCAGTACGCGGCGGGGGTCGCCGAGCAGATTCGCGCCGGCAAGAAGTTCCACGTGCCGCGCTTCCGCCGCGAGCCAAAGGACACCACGCACATCACCGTCGTGGACCAGTGGGGGAACTGCGTCAGCCTGACCCACACGCTGGGGGCCAGCTCGGGCGCCGTCGTGGCCGGCCTGGGCTTCCAGCTCAACAACGCCATGAACTGCTTCCACCCGCTGCCCGGCCGCCCCAACTCCCTCGCGCCGGGCAAGGCGCGGCTGAGTGGGCTGTCGCCGACGATTGTCTACCGCGACCAGCAGCCGGTCATCGTCATCGGCGCGCCGGGTGGGACGCAGATCATCACCGGCGTGTTGCAGGTGTTGCTCAACCTGATTGACTTCGGCATGACCCCAACCGAGGCCGTCAGCGCGCCACGTTTCGACTCGCAGAGCGACTGGATCGACCTGCATGCCCGCCATCCGGTCTCGACGGTGCGGGCGCTGGAGGCGATGGGCCACCGCGTTTACCGCGAGCCGTACAGCTATGGCTCCTTCGGCCTGGTCCACGTCGCAGTACGCAACCCGCAGACGGGCCAGTGGTGGGGCGCGGCGGACCCCGGTGGGGCCGGGATGGCGCTGTCAAGCGAGCAGATGACGTGGGCATAGGGAAGATTGGCCCGGGTGTCTGTCAAAAGCCGGACAAGTGGGGGCAGATGGCTCCCGAAACACGTTTCGAACACTTGTTCGACATATTTTCAACCCACGATTCCCAACTTTTCCCACCTTTTCCCACCTCGCAGTGGGGATTAACCCACATGGTCCGCTTTGTCCGCCCAACCGGCGCTCCGTATCCCACCCTTTCCCCCTTAGGGAACGCCGTGCTGAGTTGTAAGGAGGAGGCAGTATGATTTCCGACCGCCCGCAAACCATCGATAGCTCGACCGACCTGGCGCCCCTGCGCGACCGCATCCGCCGCGACGGCAAGGTTCTCCCCGGTGGCATCCTCAAGGTCGACAGCTTCATTAACCACCAGGTAGACCCCGCCTTGATGGCGCTCATGGGCCGCGAGTTCGCGCGTCGCTTCGGCTACCTGCGCCCGAACAAGGTTCTCACCGCCGAGATCTCCGGCATCGCCCCCGCGCTCCAGGCCGGCGTCGCCCTGGACGTGCCGGTCGTGTTCGCCCGCAAGACACGCTCAGTGACGCTGCCGCCCAACAC
This sequence comes from uncultured Anaerolineales bacterium, assembly GCA_964557745.1. Lineage (GTDB taxonomy): Bacteria > Chloroflexota > Anaerolineae > Epilineales > JAHCIE01 > JAHCIE01. Next base: position 1,767 of record CAZLBQ010000514.1, on the reverse strand, counting down.
GTACGAGCGGCGGGTGCCGTCACGCACCAAGGGCGGCGAGACACTCCTGCTCGTGTCACCTGAATACTTGAAGCCAGGCGACCGCGTCATCATCATCGACGACTTCCTGGCCTCCGGCGTGACCGTCGAGGCGCTGGCGAGCCTGGTCGAGGAGGCCGGGGCAACACTTGTCGGGGTGGGGTGCGTGGTCGAGAAGTCGTTTGAGAATGGGCGCGAGCGCCTGAAAACGCTGGGCGTGCCGATTGAGAGCCTGGTAACGATCGTGGCGATGGACGAGAGCGGCATCCAGTTCGCGCCGTGACGGACGACCGCCGACAACAGACCGCAGACTGCGCCTAGAGGTAGCGTGGGCAGTCTGCGGTCGTCCGTCGGCCCTCATCTTCCAACCATGCGCCTTACGATTCTCTACCAGGACGCGGACCTTGTCGCCGTCGACAAGCCCGTTGGCCTCAGCACCCAGGCGGCGTGGTCCGACGTGATTGCGACCGACATCATCGGGCTGGTGAAGGCGCAGTTGGGCGTAGACTACCTGGGCATTCACCAGCGCCTCGACCGCGACACGTCGGGCGTCCTCGTCTTCGCGCTGCGCCCTGAGGCCAACCGCTGGCTGGCCCCCGCCTTCGCGGATCACGCGGCGGTCAAGGAGTACGTGGCCGTCGTTCACAGTGTCCCGCGCCCGGAACGCGGCGTGGTCTCCGCGCCGCTGGTCGAGGGACGCGACGGGCGGATGGAGGTCATTACTCCCCCACCCCTGGCCCCTCTCCCACGAGGGAGAGGGCGCAACTCATCCTCACCGCGCCCCTCTGCTAGGGGGAGAGAGGGACAAGCAGCCGTCACGGAGTACGAAGTCATCGCGCGCGCGGCTGACCGCTCGGTCAGCTTGGTGCGAGTGCGTCCCCAGACGGGGCGCACGCACCAGATTCGCGTCCACCTGGCGCATCTCGGCACGCCCGTCGTCGGCGACGCGCTCTACGACCCGCAGCGCCGCCCCTTCGCCCGCCTCCTGTTGCACGCCCACCGCCTGACCCTGCCTACCCCCAACGGCCCCTTGACCATCGAAGCGCCTGTCCCTGCCGCGTTCAACGTAGAGCGTCGGCTGCCCCGCTTTCCCGCGCGGAGTGGGCCAGACCTGGCCGCCCTCGTTCGCCTCGCCGCCGCTCGGCGACAGCCGCTAGCGGACGACGCGGCGACAACGGCCTACCGCGTCCTCAACGGCGAGGCCGACGGCGCCCCGGACGTGGCCGTGGACCGCTACGGCGACAACCTGGTTGTCTCGCTCTACAGCGAGGCGGACCGCCCGGATGACGCGCTGCTGGCGGCGCTGGTGGAGACCCACCAGCCGGCGGCTGTCTTCGTCCGCCACCGCCCGCGCCAGGCCAGCCGGCTCAGCGACGCCGAGGCCGAGCAGCGCGCCCCGGCCCAGCCGCTGCGGGGGGTGAGCGCAACAGCGTGGGAGGTCGTGGAGAACGGGTTGCGGTACCAAATCCGCTCGGACGCGGGGTTGAGCGTGGGGCTGTTTCTGGATATGCGCGAGACGCGGGCGCGGGTGCGCGCCCTAGCACGGAGCAAGACCGTGCTGAACCTGTTCGCCTATACGTGCGCGTTTGGCGTCGCAGCGCGGGCGGGTGGAGCCGAGCGCGTCCTCAACCTGGACGTGTCGCGGCGCTGGCTCGACTGGGGTATGGACAACTACCGAGCCAACGGCCTGGCCCTCGACCGCTATGACTTCGTGGACGGCGACGTGTTCGACTGGCTGCGCCGCTTCGC
>CAZLBQ010000513.1:0-4468 GCA_964557745.1 uncultured Anaerolineales bacterium | reverse complement strand
CAATTGTGTGCCGAGACGGGTAGCAAGTCACGGTGAGGCGAGGCCAAGGCAAGGTTCTTTTCTCGCCACGGCGTAACTTCTGTTTCCCATAATGACTGTCACACCAATCCCCGGCGTAGCTCGTCGAGCGAGTAGAATGTCCCGCGCCACTCGATGCCACCACGCCGCAAGGCCAGGTAGGTGGCGCGCCAGACGGCGACCAGGAAGAGGGCCAGGCCCAGGGGGTGGAGGGCGACGTGGGCCGGGGCGACGCCCGTCCGCTCGGCCTGGAGGGCGTAGAGGGCGGCCAGGGCGCTCAGCCCCAGCGCCGCCCAGCGCCGCGCCGGACCCGGCGTCAGCAGGCCGACAAACGGCGTCAGGTTGAGGTACACCAGCCCCAGCGAGCCGACGACGACGAAGGGCAGCGAGTAGTTGAAGCCGGAGAAGGCGTTCTTCTCCAGCCCGCGCACGACGCCCCACGCCCCAACCTGCCAGCGCACGCGCAGCTCGCGCTCGCCGCCGACCACCGCCTGCCGCAACCCCGCCCGCTTGACGAGCTTGCCCAGCTTGACGTCGTCCCCTACCTCCATGCGCAGCCGCGCGTGCCCCCCGATACGGTCGTAGGCGGCGCGGCGCACGAGATTGAACGCGCCGACGCCGGCGTAGGCGTGGCGGGCGCGGGGGTTGCGGACGAGCCAGGTCTGGAAGCGAAGGGCGAACATGAGGGTAAAGACGCTGACGAGAGCCTTCTCGCCGACGCCCTCCAGCAGGAGGTCGGGGAGGGCGACGAGGTGGTCGACATGGGCCTGCTCGGCGTAGGCGACGGCGCGGGCCAGCGCGTGGGGGGCAAAGATGACGTCGGCGTCGGTGAAGAGGAGCCAGCCGTCGCGCCGGCGGGCGCGCTGCGCGGCGACATGCAGGGCGTGGGTCTTGCCCAGCCAGCCGGGCGGGAGTTGGGTGATGTGGACGGGCGTCAGGCGCGCGTCCTGGGCCGCCAGGCGGTCGATGATGGCCCCGGTCGCGTCGGTCGAGCGGTCGTCGACCACGACGACTGCCAAGGGGCCAGGGTAGGCCTGCGCGAGGAGCGAGCGCAGCGCCGTCTCGATGGTCGCCGCCTCGTTGAGCGCCGTGAGGACGACGGTCAGCGGCGGCAGGGCGGACGGCAGCGGATCGGGGGCGGCCTCGCTCAGACCTGGCACGTGGCGGCGGTTGAAGACGTACAGGAGCGCCAGGCCCAGCCAGCCCAGCGCGTTGAGGGCCGTCGCCCACGTCCACAGACGGCGCAGCGGCATGGTCAGGCGGGAATCTCGCGTTCGAGCAGCGCCTTGAGGCGCCGGACGCCCTCGGCCGACTGCTGCTCCATGAGCGCCGCCAAAGGCGGCGGCCCGCCCTCGTACGACAGGTCACGCTGAAACCGCGTCCGCCCGGCGTCTTGCGTCAGGGTGTAGACGATGCGCAGCCGGCCCAGCCCCGTCGTCGCCGCCAACGCGAGACGGTGGGGAGGGTCGGCCTCGACGACGGTCCACGTGCCCTCGCCCTCGCGGCCCCCGATATTGACGCGCTCGACGATGGTGTCGCCCAGCCGCGCCGGGTGGTCGACGTCGCCGCCGACGCCGAGCGTCGCCGGGTGCCAGTCCGGCCAGTAGCGCGCCGTCGTCGCCACGGCGAAGACGCGCTCGAGGGGCCGCTCAATAAAGAAGGCATGGCTGAAGTGGGGCATCTCAGTCTCCTTCCTGACTGCCTGTCGCGGTGGATAGAGCCGGGGTGGGGGCGCTCACGGGTAGGTTGGCGGAGCGGGCGGCGAGCAGTCCGCCGCCGATGACGAGCGCGCCGCCGAGGGCGTGGGTCCAGCGCAGCGGCTCGCCCAGGATGAGAACGGCCATGAGCGCTGTGTACAGGGGCAGGGTGTTGTAGAAGGCCATCGCGCCGCCCGGCCCCAGGCGCCGCACCCCGCTGTTCCAGCACAGCAGGGCGACCGCGCCGGGGAAGACGCCGATGTAGAGGACGAGCAGGGCGAGTTGCGGCGTCCAGGCCGGCGGCGTGGCCGCGTACTCGACGGCGGCGAAGGGGAGCAGCAGGGGGACGGACAGCAGGAACGCGGCGCCCGTGACGGCCAGCGGGGCGCGGTCGCGCATCGCCATGCGCCCGACGATGGAGTAGAGCGCCCAGACGAGGGCATCCACGACGGACACCAAGTCGCCCACGTTCACGCCCAGGGTAATCGCACCGACGCCCACAATCAGCGCCACGCCCACCAGCGAGACCACCAGACCGACGACCTGCCGCCCGCCGAAGCGGTCGCCCAGCAGCCAGGCGGCAAGGGGGAGGGTGATCAAGGGCGTGACCGCCGTAATCAGCCCGGCGTTGACCGCCGTGGTGTAGTGGACCGACCAGTAGAGGAGAACCGGGAAGCCGATGATGCCCGTCAGGGCCATGAGGACGAGCAGCGGCCAGCCGCGAAAGAAGTCGCGGCGCAACTCGCGGCGCAGCAGGAACACGAACACGATGGCGGCGACGAGGATGCGAATCTCAGTCAGGGTGATGGGGCCGATGTCGGCGCGCAGGAAGCGCCCCAGGGTGATGTTGCTACCCCAGATGAGGGTGGCGCAGTTGACGAGGAGGTAGGCGCGGCGGCTGGACATGGTGGGTGCTGAGTCACGAGCGCTGAGTGATGAGGGCTAGCCGTTGCACGCATCACTCGTGACCGGCTCGGTTATCCTTGTAGCTGGGCGACGAAGTCGGGAGCGAGTTCGGCGATGAAATGGGCCAGCAGGCGCGCCGTGCGCTCGATGTCGCGCGTCGCCAGTGTCTCGACCGGCGTGTGCATGTAGCGCGTCGGCAGGGAGAGGACGGCCGTCGCCACGCCCGCCTGGACCATCTGGATCGCCATGGCGTCCGTGCCCGACGAGCCGGGCATCGGCTCAAAGTGGACGGGAATCTCGTGGGCGCGGGCCGTCGCCATCAGCCGCTCGTGCAGCAGCGGGTGGATGTTGGGGCCAAAGCCCAGGCTCGGCCCCTGGCCCAGCGGGAACGTCTCGATGTCGGGCAGGCCGGGCTGCTCGCCGTAGCCCACGTCCAGGGCAATGCCGACCTGGGGGTGGATGGAGAAGGCGCTGGCGTACGCGCCCCACGCGCCGACCTCCTCCTGGACGGTGGCGACGGCGTAGACGTCCCAGGCGTGCCGGCGACCCTGTAACTGGTCGAGGGTGGCGATGAGGGTGGCGACGCTGGCGCGGTTGTCCATCGCCTTGCCCGCCACGCGGCCACTCTGCAACTCGGTGAGCGGACGCGCCAGGGTGATGGTGTCGCCAATGGCGAGGCGTTCCCGCGCCGCCGCCTCGCTCAGGCCGACATCCAGGTAGAGGCTATCGAGGGCCAGGGTCTCGCTCCGCTGCTCGCTCGTCAGACGGGTCTCCGGCCGCGCGGCAATGACGCCCGGCAGCGGGCCGTCGGCGCTGTGGACCGTCACCTCCTGGCCCGGCAGGACACGGGCATCAGCGCCGCCAATCGCCGCGAGGCGGAGAAAGCCGCCGCCCGCGTAGCCCGCCACGAGCAGCCCGACTTCGTCCATGTGCGCGGCGATCATGAGCCGGGGCGGAGCCGCGTCCGGCTGGGGCCGGCCACGCTTGACGCCAATGAGGTTGCCCAGCTTGTCGACCGTCACGTCATCGACCAGCGGGCGCACTTCGGCCTCGACCACGCGCCGCACCGCCCCCTCGTGGCCGGGGACGCCGGACGTCTCGCTCAGTCGCCGCAACAGGTTGACCAGGTCCAACACGACCTCCTCTAGCGTTTGGGCGTCGCAGTGGGCGGGGCCGCGCCGCGTGTCGGCGCCGGGTTCGGCGCGCCGGGTCCGAGGGTGGGCGGTGGCGCGCCGGGCGCGGGTCCGCCTGGCGCGGCGGTCGTGCCCGGCGCGGGCGTCCCCCCTGGTTCCTCAACCCGGGTGGGGATGGGGCGCGGCGTCCACGTCGGGGGCGGCAAGGGTGTCGGCGTCGGCAACTGGGTCGGCGTCGGCGGCAGGGTGCGCGTCGGGAGCACGACGAGGGTGGGGCGGGCAGTGCCAGTCACCGTCGCCGTGTTCGTCGCGGTGGCGGTGGCGGTGCTCGTCTGGGTGGGTGTCGGGGTCGCGGTACGAATCACCACGACGGGGGCCGTAGCGCCGGCCGGCTGGGCGGCCAGCAGGCGGGGACGCAGGGCGAGGGCGCTCACGCCCAGGCAGTACAACAGGAGGGCGACGCCCCCGATAACCGCCAGGAAACTATAGACAATCTTCTGACGCTCCGAGAGCAGGCGAAAACGATCCACAAAGCTCTACCTTCTGATGGGCGTCGGGTTCAGGCCCATGCGCGTCGCCGTGGGGAAAACGATCTGGCCGCCGCCCGACGACGTCGACGGGCGCGGCGTGTTGGTCGGCGGGCGGGGCGGCTCCGGCGTCGGCGGCGGGGGCGCGGACGTCGGTGGGCGCGGGGTATTGGTTGGCGGGCGCGGG
>CAZLBQ010000512.1:2855-4495 GCA_964557745.1 uncultured Anaerolineales bacterium | reverse complement strand
GGATAGTCCTTGGCAATGAGCCACAGGCTGTTGCGGCCGGTGTAGTAGGAGGCGGTCACACCGCCCCCCGTCGCGCTGAGCTTGTGATAGACAACCGCCGTCGGGACGTAGACGCAGCGGTAGCCGCGCAACTGGGCGCGCCACGCCAGGTCCACATCCTCCAGGTTGAAAAAGAAATCCTCATCCAGCAGGCCAATGTCGTCCAGCATGGCGCGGCGGTAGGCGACGGCCCCCCCGCAGGCGCTGAACACCGGCTCCTCGCGGTCGTACTGACCGCGGTCCGTCTCCCACACGCCCCGGCTGTTGGCCTGGCCCGCGCGGCTAAAGGTGTCGCCCGCCGAGTGCAGGACGTCGCGGCGGTCGAACAGGCGCAGCTTGGCAGCGGCGAAGCCAGCCTCCGGGTGGCGGGCCAGGGCCTGAACAAGCGCCGTGACCCAGCCGGGGTCGGCCTCGGTGTCGTTGTTGAGCAGGGCGATGATGTCACCCTCTGCCGCCTCGATGCCTCGGTTGACCGCGCCCGCGAAGCCCTGGTTCGTGTCCAGCGCGACAACGCGTACCGCCGGGTAGTCGCGTTGGAGCAGCGCCCGCGACGCGTCGGTTGAGGCGTTGTCGACGACGATGACCTCCAGGTGGGGGTACGTCTGGCGGCGCAGTGCGTCCAGGCACGTCGGCAGGTGGACCGCGCCGTTCCAGTTGGGGATGATGACCGAGACGAGCAGCGGCGCGTGGTCGTTGGTGGCGGGCAGTGGCTCACTCATCTCTATGAAGAAACGCGGGGAGGGCGGTGGGCGTTCACGGCTGCGCGGCGAAGTAGGCGGCGAGGGCTGCTTGCCAGGGGCGCAGCCGGATGCCCAGCGCGGCGGCGCGGGTGTTGGCGAGGGGGGCGAAGGCGGGCGGGCGCGCGGCGCGGGGAAAGCTGTCGGCGGGCGCGACGGGGACGTGGCCGCGCTCAGCCTGGGCCAGGATGGCGCGGGCGAACTCCCAGCGCGAGGCGTAGCCCTCGTTGACGAGATGGAAAACGCCGCTGGCGGCGTGGGGCAGAAGCTGCCCGATGGCGTCGGCCAGGTCGTCGCAGAAGGTCGGGTTGCCGGTCTCGGTCGTCACGACCGACAGCGCGCCGCGCTCGTCGGCGAGTTGGACGATGCGCGTCACGAAGTTCCGTCCGCCGAGGCCGTACAGCCACGCGGTGCGGGCGATCTTGACCAGGGGGTACGCTGCCAGGGCGCGCCGCTCGCCGTCGAGCTTCGACGCGCCGTAGACGGACAGCGGGTGCGTCGCCGCGTCCTCGGCGTAGGGGGCATGTCCGTCCAGCCCGTCGAAGACATAGTCGGTGCTGACGTGGACCAGGGGGACGCCCAATTCAGCCGCCGCGCGGGCGACGTGCTCCGCGCCGAGGGCGTTGACGGCATAGGCGGCATCGGGGTCGCGCTCGCAGCCGTCGACGTTGGTGGCCGCCGCCGCGTTGACGATGGCCTCCGAGCGCAGCTCGACCAGCCGGGCGGCGAGGCCCGCGTCGGCCACGTCCCACTCGGGACGCGCCAGCGGGACGACGGTGTAGCCCTGCACGGGCAGCCGCCGCGCCAGCGCCCGCCCCAGTTGTCCATTGGCCCCCAGCACCGCGACTCTCATGCGCCCCCTCT
>CAZLBQ010000512.1:0-2755 GCA_964557745.1 uncultured Anaerolineales bacterium | reverse complement strand
AACCCTCACCGCAGCACCCAGGGTTTCTCGCGTTGGAGCGTCTTCACCAACTCGTCGAGCCGCCCTTGCTGGCGCATCGTCTTGAGGAACTCGTTGATGAACTCGTTCTTGACAGCGGGGTAGTTGTCGTCGTCGAGACCAAGGACAAAGGCCAGGTCGCGCAGGTCGCCCATGCTCAGGCGCTCGATGAGCTTCTGGCGCAGGTCGTTGATATCGACACCACCTGTCGCCGACGGAGCCGTCTCGGTCGGCGTCGTCGGCTTGGGCGCAGCCACGTTCGGCTTCGGGGCCGCCAGCGCCTTGAGGAGCTTCTGCCAGACGAAGTCGACATCAGCCGGGTCCGAGAAGTCGACATAGTTCAGCATCTTGATGCGCAGCGGCAGGTCGCACTTCTGCTTCATCAAGGGGATGATGCGCCGCGCGCGGGCCGCCGGGTCCAACGTCTGGACCATGATGGTCTCGAACTCGGTCCACTCGCTGCCCACGTAGTTGGGCGTCAGGACGAGCAGCGTCTTGCGGCTCTGGACAACGCCGCGCTCCATCTCAGTCAGGCTCGGCGCGCCGACCTCGAAGTCGCGGAAGTCGATAAATGTCTTCAGCCCGGCCTCGTCCAACCGCTTCAACAGCTCGCCTCGCACCCACGTCTTGTCCTTACTGCTGTAGGAGATGAAGACGTCGTACGTAGCGTCATCGGCCATGCCAACCCCCTGTTACCGCTGCCGGATGCGAGGGATTGTACCACAAAGACAGGCAGACACCAAGACGCGGCCCCCTTACGCCTTCTGCTTGTGCATCGGCAGCGGGACGGACGGCTCGTCGTGGCCCGCGCTGGGTTCGGCGGTCATCGCTTCCCACAAGGTGATGTCCTTCGTATCCAGATCGCGCAGGTGGAGGGCGTCGTTGTAGCCGCACAGCCGCCAGTAGAACTGGCCGTCGGCGCGCGGCCAGCGCTGCCAGTGGGTGAGCGACGTGTTGTGCGGGAAGAAGTCGATGCGCGGCGCGGCCAGGGTGCTGAGGCCCATGAAGTATGAGAACGAGCCTTCGATGACGCCGCCGTGACAGACGACGACGACTGTCTTGCCCTTCTGCTCGTGGGCGATGCGCTCCAGGGCCATGGCGACGCGCAGCATGAACTGCGGCCAGTTCTCGCCGTTAGTCGCCAGCGGCTTGAGGGGGTTGTGGCGGAAGTCCGGCATGCCGTACTTGGCCTTGAACTCGTCCAGGTTCATGCCGTCGGCGTCGCCCGGCCGCATCTCCTCCACCTCCGGATCCCACCGGATGGGCAGCCCGAGGGCCGGCGCGATAATCTCGGCCGTCTGGCGGGCGCGGGGGAGGTCGCTGGCGATGAGGATGTCGGCCTTGATTTCGCCCGTCTTCATCAGGCGGTCGCGCAGCCGCTCGGCCTGGCTCACGCCGAGCGGTGTCAGGCCCTTGTCGCCCTTCATGCCGCCGATAATCGGCTCGACGTTGCTCCACGCCTCGCCGTGGCGGACCAGGTACAGGTTGGTGACATTCCCGTTGTCCATAGTGCTCTAAACTCCTCAAGATAATTGTGGGTGATTAGCGCCGTTCCGACGCGATATCATGGGATGGCGACGGCAGGTCGCTCAGACGGAGCGTCCCGGCCAGGTAGGCGGCGGCGACGAGCCACGGGGCTAGCAGGCCGGCCAGGCCTACGGTCAAAAGTCGTGCCAGCGTGGTCGCCTGCCAGGCGGCCAGCCGCAGGTTAGGCAGAAAGCCCTGTAACGTCGCGCCGACCTGCCAGTACAGGAGCGCCGCCGCCGCGACGAGCCAGCCCGCCAGCGCGAGGCTGTAGACGCTCAGCAGCCAGACCACGTCGGGCACGGCCAGCCGCTCCTCGTCCCACCACGCCAGCGCCAGACACACCGCGCCGCCCCACAGCAGGGCGACAAGCGTCGGGCCAACGGCGGCGCGCGCCAGGTCCATCAGGCTGGCGTCGAGCGGGCCGACCGGCGCGGGGGTGAGAACCCCACCCAGGACAAGAGCCAGCAGGCCCAGCCCGGCCGCGACCGTCAGCCGCCCAGCGCGCGGCTCGCGCCGCCGCCAGAGCCAGATCAGCGCGGCGGCCATCGCCAGGGCGGCCGCTGTCAGAAGGAACAGCAGTGCTGGGCGCACGAGGGCTGGGGCCCCCGCCAGGCTCATGGCTTCTGTGAAAAGGGCCAGCGGGATCAGGCCGCCGACGAGGGCCGCCAGGGTCAGCAGAGCGCGGCGCAGGTTCACGCGCCAGGCGAAGGCCAGGGCCAGCGCGCCGAGGACGGCCAGCGTCGTCGGCAGGCGGGAGTCGGCGGCGTCGGCCAGCGCCCGCAACCGCAGGGCCGCCATGCGCCGCGCCGACTCCCAGGCGGTGGCCTCGGCCAGCTTCCAGCCGCCCGCGTCGTTGCCCAGGTCCAGTGTCGTGGCGACCACCGGCAGGCCGCCGATCTCGTCGGCGACGGTCAACCGCTCGCGATCCGTGCCATATGCGTCGGTCAGCGCCGCTTCCAGGCCGAGTTTCTGCGCGGCGTCGGCCAGCCCGCGTTGGGCGCGCGCAGCGGGCACGACCTGGAGCCAGTCGCCGCGTGTCACGCCCTGCGCGTGGGCCGGCGGCGCAGCGCCCAGCAGGGCTGCGAGGGTCGGGGCGAGGTCCGTCTGCGCGATGCGCCCGTAGTCGCCGGGCTTGACGCCTGCCCCAACCAGGATGACGGGCACAGTCGGCAGCTCCGCGCCCGCCGTCGGCGTATCGACCGGGGCGCGG
>CAZLBQ010000511.1:0-4528 GCA_964557745.1 uncultured Anaerolineales bacterium | reverse complement strand
CTCCCAGGTTCACTTCCACGCCTCGCGCCTCCGCCCGGACGACCCACATGCCCATCAGGGCGACCGCGCCTCTGACCCGAATCTGGCCCGTGGCATGCGCTCCTTCCTGCGCAATTTGGGTCAACACGGGGAGCCGCGTCGCCCGCTGGCCGAGCCGAGCGGCCACGACAAATGCCACCAGCAGCACCATGAATAGTAGCAAGTCGAGACTCAGCCCCCGGCTGATGATGGCGATGGTCAAGCTGAGCAGGAGTAACGTGACGAAATCGCTGATGAGAGCAGTGACCAGCAACGCCTGACCATACGCCGTCGCCGTCAGCCCTCGCTCCTTAAGGACCGGCACCACAATCCCCAACGAGGTGGTACTGAGAATCAGGCCCATCAGCACAGGATTGCGAGCAAGTCCCGCCGATGAGAGGCCGAGGCCGAGGCCGATAGCGAGCAGGACGGTCAGACTGAAGGTGATGCCGGCCAGGGGGAGAGGCTGTTGCCACCGCGGGCGTTTCGCCTCGCGTTCAGAGGAGGCGAAGAGCGTGTCGAGGTTGACCTCGAGGCCGGAGAGGAACATCAGGAAGGTGAAGCCAAACTCGGCCAGGAAGTCGAGGGTCGGGGTGGCCTCAATGAGATTGAAGCCACTCTGACCAATGACGATACCGGCCAGGATTTCCCCCACGACGATAGGGAGCCGTACCGGACGGATACGGCTGACCAAGACGGGGACAGCCACCGCCAGTAGCATAATCAAGAGCAGCGGCAGAAACGGGGAGGGATGCTCCATGGAGACTCTCGTCGCGCAAATCGATACCCAGCTTGAGTCCGACGAATCGCAATTGACCAAAAGGCTGCGCTCAAGTCTGGGCGAGGCGTAGTCGGCTCTTACGAGCAAGAAATATACCTTACCGGGTAGGGTGATGGAGGAGAGGCCACCCCTGCGGCCGCCGGGCGCAGGGGGAGTAGGTGGCATGCTTGTTGCACGTTCTCTAGGCGTTATAACGTCGGACCAGAGCGGGGCTGAGACGGCCTGGCGTGGTATGGCGGGCTTCGTGGATGGAATGCGTACTGGCCGCTCTGCGGCCCACGCCGAGGGCTAACCGGGATGCACACCCGTCTCTACAATACGTGGCAGAACATCCGCGCCAGCCTATGGTTTGTCCCCAGCATCCTAGTCGGCCTGGCGCTCTTGCTGGCCCTTGGTCTTGTCGAAGCAGACCACAGGCTGGCAGCGCGCTCCAGTCCCCTCATTCCCGTCATTTTCGCCGGCACTGCGGATGCAGCGCGCAATCTGCTGTCGTCAGTGGCCGGCTCGCTCATCACCGTCGTGTCCATCGCCTTCTCCCTCACGATGGTAGCGCTGCAACAGGCGTCCACCCAGTTTACCCCTCGCGTACTCCGCAACTTCATGTCGGACCGCATGAGCCAGCTTGTCCTCGGCGCGTACACCGGCACCTTCGTCTACGCGCTGCTCGTTCTCCGCGCGGTGCGTAGTCCAAGTGAGGACCTGAGCGCGGGCTTCGTGCCAGCCTTGTCGGTGACTGTGGCAATTGCCCTGGCGCTGATCTGTCTGGGACTGCTGATCTACTTCATCCACCACATCGCCGAGTCGCTCCAGGTGGGGGTCATCATAACTCGTATCCACAGCGAGTTAGTCGAGCAGATTGATAAGCTCTATCCATCGAAAATGGGCGAAGTCGCAGTCGACCCGCTGCTGATAGCCGACCTGACCGAGCAACTGGATCGCCGGGAGCAAACCGTCACTATTCGCTCGACACAAACGGGCTTTCTGCGACAGGTCGACGAGCAGGCTCTCCTCGATGCGCCTCTCGCCGGACTAAAATGGGTTTGGATTCGGCCCTGCATCGGGGACTTTATCACGCAGGGCGCGGTTCTCGCCGAGCTGGACCGACAGACGGATCGGTACGCGGACGTGGTTGAACGGGTACGGACCGCCTGTGTGATCGACCAGGCGCGCTCCATCCACCAGGATGCTCAGTTTGGCATTCGCCAGTTGGTAGACATCGCCCTTAAGGCGTTGTCGCCCGGCATCAATGACCCGACGACGGCTGAGTATGCCCTGTTCTACCTGACCGACGCGCTGGGCCGGCTGGCCGAGCGGTGTTTCCCCAGCCCCATTCGCCAGACGAATCAGTCGGTGTACCTCTGGCTGACTCACCCCACCTGGGACGACTACGTGGCCCTGGCGTTCGACCAGATTCGACGCGAGGCCGACGATGACGTTCACGTCTCGCAAACTCTGCTGCACATGCTCCACGAGTTGGCGCTCCGCGTGGCCGATAACTCGCGTGCGGCTGCCATCCGACGCCAACTAGCTGAGATGCGGCAAAGCGTGGCGCGACAGAGTTACACCCAAGCGGATAAAGAGCGCCTGGACGAGCTTGTCGCTCGGGTTGAGCAGGCGCTCGGGACGCCCGAGGCCGGGCTGAGAGGACGAGCGCAGTCTGGATAAGGATGGGCCATTAGATTTCGACTGTGACTTGTCTATAATAGATAGCCATCCCTAACAGGTATGAGATCCTCCTCGTTGTAGACAACGGACCACTGCCAGTACTCCGCCTAATATAGAGTCGGGGAGAATTCACATGGCCGCATCGGTAAACGCCTCCTCTTCATCTGGGCGCACCTTGCCACGCCTGTCTACAATACAGCAGGCGCTCCTGAGCCTCTTTTGGTTTGCCACCAACGCCCACTGGACGGCCATCCTCATTGTCCTGCTGCCGGCGCAAGTCCTGCAGATGGTCCCGGAAGAGGTCAAGGGGCAGACCGTCGGCCTCATCCTGGGCATCGGCGCGGCCATCTCGATGCTCGTCGCGCCCTTCTTCGGAGCGCTGTCCGACCGTGTGAAGACGCGCTGGGGGCGTCGGCGGCCCTTCCTCGTCATCGGTGTCGTCGGCAATATCGTCGGCTTGCTCGCCCTGGCCGTCATTCCCACGGCGGGCCTCGCCTCCCCCGTCCCGGTCTACCTCGCCGCCTTCATGTGGGTGGAACTCTTCAATAACATCGCCACGGCGCCCTACTCGGCGCTCATCCCCGACCTCGTCCCCCCCGACCAGCGCGGCTCGGCCTCGGGCTGGATGGGCCTCATGACCATGCTCGGCTCCTTCGTCGGCGGCGTCGCCGGCCTCTTCCTCGGCGTCCAGGCCCTCTATGGCCTGCTCATCCTCATCCTGGCCGTCGTCACCCTCATCTGCGTCACCACCACCCACGAGCCGGTCCCGCCCCGCGTCCCGCCCTTCCACCTGGGCCACTTCTTCAGCGGCCTCCTGTCGCCCTTCCAGTCGCGCGACTTCACCTGGGTCTTCCTGACGCGCTTCCTGGTCGGCATGGGCACCTTCACCGTCCAAGAGTTCCTCCAGTACTACCTGCGCGACACCGTCGGCGCGCCGTTCCAACTCTTCGGCGTGACCGTCGCCGACAAGCCGGAGCAGGCGGTGTCGTTCTTCATCACCACCCTGCTCATCGGCGCGGTGATCTCCTCGCTGCTGGCGGGCGTCCTGTCCGACAAGTATGGGCGCAAGCTGATGGTCTACCTGTCGGGGGCATTGCAGGGGACGGTGGTGGCAGTGTTCATCTTCTACCACAACTACACGCTGGCGGTGGTGATGGGGATTGTGTTCGGGCTGGGCTATGGGGCGTACCAGGCGGTAGACTGGGCGCTGGCGTCGGACGTGCTGCCGAGTGAGGACGACTACGCCAAGGACATGGGGGTGTGGCATGTGGCGTTCACGCTGCCGCAGGTGGTCGGGCTACCCATCGCCGGCTTCTTGCTGGACCGCTTCCAGGTCGTGGGGGCAGGCATCGGCCAGCCCAACCTGGGCTACACCGTCATCTTCACCCTCGCCGTCGTCTACTTCCTCCTCGGCACCGTCTTCGTGCGTCAGATTCGGAGCGTAAGGTAGTGACCTGTTGACCTATGTGGATGCAGTGGCTAGAATTTGGCCTCCAGGGCTAACCGGTCAACAGTTGAGAGGATACGATATTGGGCATCAAGCCGCCGTCCTATGTGACCATCCAGGGCCGCAAACTCGCTTACGATGAGGTTAGCCCGCCCCATCCCAAGGGAACCATCTTGCTCCTGACCGGACTGGCCGCCAAACGCCTCGGCTGGTACAGGCAACTCGAGGTCTTTGGCCGCGAGTATCGGACCATCGCGCTTGACCATCGCGATGTCGGAGATAGCGATCCCGTAACAGCTCCATACCGCATCGCTGACCAGGCCGAGGATGCCGCCGCGGTTCTGCAAACTCTCGGCGTCACCAAAGCCCATGTCATTGGCATCTCGATGGGCGGGTACATCGCGCTGGAGCTGACCCTCCACCATCCGAGCCTGGTGGACAAACTTATCCTGGTCTCCACCTCCGCTGGTGGCCTGAGCCATGCCTGGCCCTCCCCTCGTATGCTGATCATGCTCGCGCGGCGGGGCAAGCTGGAAGTCGGAGAGCTAACGCGTCGGATTTACTCCCAGATTATGGCGCCCGGCTATTCCGAGAGCCACCCCGAAGAGATGGAGCGC
>CAZLBQ010000510.1:0-4530 GCA_964557745.1 uncultured Anaerolineales bacterium | reverse complement strand
GGCCGGTGCCGGAGTCGGAGCCGCGGCGGGCCGGGTGCCCGGGCGCTGGCGGGGTGTGGTGGCGTATGGGCGGGCCGGGGCGTTGGCGCCGGAGGGGGCGGCGTCGGGGTCGGGCAGGACGGACAACTGGATGCGGCGCTGCTGGCCGGCGCGCTCGAACACGGCGTCGCGCCCTTCGATGGCGCGCAGGGTCCAGTCGCCGACTTGCTCGCCGGTGCGCACGAAGCGGTCGTTGCCGTCTTCCTGCAGCATGACGCCGGTGAGCAGGGGGCCGGCCACCAGGCCTTGCAGCCTGACCTGCTCGATGGCGGTGGGCGGCGGGGCGGCGCGGGCGGCGGCCGAGGCGGCGCTGGCGGGGGCCTGGGGACGGCGGGCGGGGTAGAACAGCGGGCGGGCCAGGATGTCGGGGTAGTCGGCGGCGGCGGCCGGGTTGGGCCGCAGGGCGCTGGCGCGGGCGTCGTCGAGGTTGGGGGCCTGGGGCGCTGGCGCCTGCCACTGGCGCCAGTGCGCCAGCGGGCCGGGGCCGAGCCACAGGGCCGCGAGCAGGAGGCCCATGAGGGCGACGGCGCCGACGTACAGGGGGGTGGCAAGGCGGGTCATGGCCGGCGCTCCTGCAGCACGTAGAGGTCGAGCTGGGCGAGCACCACGGGCGAGGTGCCGGGCATGCCGCCAAATTGCACGGCCAGTTGCATGTTGGTGGTGTAGATGGCGGGGCGCTGCTGCACCAGTTCGCGCAGGAAGCCGACCAACTGGGGCCACTGGCCTTCGATGCGCAGGACGAGGCCGATGCGGTCGAAGCCGTGCTCGTCGCGCGGAGCGGCGGCCTGGCTGCTGCTGATGCGCAGGTCGCGGGCGGTGGCGAGTTCGCGCACGCGCTGCAGGGCGTTGTTGCCGACCTGGCCGGCGTCCTGGCCGGCGGGGTAGACGAATTGCTGGAGGTTGGCCTGCACGGCCTGGCTCATCTGCGCGAATTCGTCCTTGTGCTGGATGAGGCCGGTGAGGCGGGCGTAGCGGGGGTCGATGGCGGCCAGTTGGGCGGCGGCCTGCTGGTGCCGGCTGACGACGAACCAGGACGACCAGGCGAGCAGCGCGAGCAGCAGCGCGCCGGCGGCCAGCAGCCAGAGGAGTTCGGGGCGTGGGGCGCGGCTGGTGTTCATGAGGCGGCGCCCTCGGGGCCCAGGATGGGGCCGTAGCGCCTGGCGTCGAGCTTGAGTTCGATGATGAAGGTCTCCTTGTCGGCACCGACGGGGCGGGTGGCGGGCGAGGCCAGGCGCACGTCGTGCACGCCGGGCTGGGCGCCCAGGCGCTGCACGAGGGCGGCGGCGTCGTCGGCCTGGCCGTTGAGCACCACTTTGACGCCTTCGACGCGCAGGACGGAGAGCCAGGCGTCGTCGGGCAGGGTGCGGGTGAGCATGTCGAGCACGGGGGGCAAGGCCAGTTGGGCGTTGAATTGCTGCTGGATCAGGCGCAGGTGGTCGAGCTGCTGGGTGAGTGCCTCGCGCTGGGCCTGCTGCGGGGCGCTGTCTTTTTGCAGGGCGGCAAAGGCCTGGCTGGCCTGCTGGGCGCGCCCGCGCAGCAGGATGGTGGGGGTGAGCACGAGCGCGAGCAGCAGGGCCAGGGCCAGGGCCAGCAGCAGCAGGCGGCGGATGAGGCCCTGGCGCACGCGGCGTTCGCGCGCGCCTTCGCCGAAGCCGCGCAGGACGATGGGGGTGAGGGCTGGTGTTGGGGCGGCCGTGGTGGCGGCGGGTGGCAGGGCCCAGATTTCAGGCTGGGTGACGGTGCTGAAACGGGTGGCCAGCGATTCGAGTTGCTGGCGGGAAGTGATGGCGATGTCGACCTGGATGCGCTGGGGGTCGAGGCGCCGCGCGCTGTAGCCGGAGATGGTTTGCCCGGCGGCAAAGGGGCTGGCGGCGGCGACTTCGAGCTGGACGGCCTGCGCCAGCTCGGCGGGGGCCAGCGGCGGCAGGGTGAGGCGGCGGTCGAGCCAGAGGGCGGCGGGCAGCTCCAGTGCCTGCACGGCGTCGTCGGCCACGGGGGCGGGGGTGGGCTGCGCCTGGCCGTGGGCCAGCAGCCAGGTGCTGGCGCGGCCGTCGGCCTGGTGCAGTTGCACGGGGACCTGGGGCACCAGCCGGCGCAGCAGGGGCCAGTCCAGCAGCAGGGCGCCAGCGGCCCGCCATTGGTGGGGCCATTGGGCGGGCTGGAGGCCGAAGAAGCGGGGTATGTCGGGTTGGGCAGCGGTCATGAAACAAAGGCAGCCTTGCGTCAGCGGGCGGCTTGCGCGATCTGGCGGTCGGTGCGCATCAGGCGCCAGGGCGCCGTGGGCGAGTATTCAGGCCCCAAGGCCACGTCCTGGGTCAGGGTGAGTATTTTGCCTGCATCCAGAGGCACCCGGGCGCTGAGGCGGTAAAAAGGCGAGGCGCCGGCGCTGCCGAGGAGCTGGGGGCTGAAGCCGGTGGTGTTGGCGCCGGGCTGCCCGCCGGCGAGCTGGGCCTGGTATTGAGCCACGGCGCCGGCGTTGCCCTGGGCGAGCACGAGCAGGACGTCGGGGGGGGCGGCGGCGGGGTTGACGCGGGTGCCGGCGTCGAGGTCGGCGCTGAGCAAGGGGGCGACGCGGGCGTAGAGCCCGTAGTCGAAGCCGGGCACGAGCATGAGGTCTTCGACGGCCTCGAACTGGCGCGGGGCGGCGCGGGCCAGGGCGGCGCCGGCGGGGTCGCCCTGGAAGCGCCCGTTGCCCCAGTCGACGACGGTGCCGGCCAGGTCGCGGGCGGGGCCGGCGGGCAGGCCGCCGGCAAACTGGAGCACGGCGGCCATCTGGTCGGGGGTGATGCCGTTGAGGGCGATCAGGCCGCCGAGGGGCATGAGCTGCACCTGGATGGACAGCCCGGCGTAGTCGACGGTGACGGTGGTGGCGGCGGCGGGCCGGTTGCGCGTGGCCTGCAATTGCTGCAGCACGAGGGCGTTGGCGGCTTCGCCCAGGGCCTGGCCGGTGGCGGCGTCGCGCTGGAGGCCGACCAATTGGATTTGCTGGCGCACGGTGGTGCTGACGCCAATGACCAGGATGCTGAGCGCGGCCACGATCCAGAGCACGGCCACCAGGGCCATGCCGCGCGGGGCGGCGACGGGCCGCGGACGGGGGGGCGCCATGGATTGGTTCAGCTCAATTGCGGCCACCAAAGGAGCCTCCGGTGGCGCTGGGGTCGCTGGTGCGGGTGGCCAGCAGGCTGATGACGAGGGGCGGCCAGGGGGGCTGCGGCCCTTCGATCTGGATTTGGACGGCGGCGGGCAGCATGGTGGGCGGCAGGGCGTTGGCGGGAACACCGGGCGGGGGCCAGACGGGGCTCCATTGGCCGCTGTAGGGGTCCTGGTAGCTGAGTGAAAAGGCGCTGACGGGCCAGGCCAGCACGCGCCCGGGCGCCTGGCCCCAGGCGTCGAAGCCGGGGGCGCCGCTCCAGGGGGCGTAGCGCAGCACGAGGCGGGAGCCGCCCTCGCCTGGCTCCAGGCCCAGGTGCAGGTAGTGGCGCCCGCCGAGGCTGTAGCGCGCGGGCATGATGCCGATCCAGGACAGCTCGGCCGGGCCGGCCTGGAAGAACGGCACCTGGACGGGCCTGTCGGCGCTGAGCTGCTGGTGGCGGCGCGCGGATACGCGGCCCAGCACGTCCTGCAGCAGGGTGCTGGCCAGGCGGTAGTCGTCGGCGGCTTCGATGCGCTGCTCGACGCGCTGCTCGACCTGGCCCATGGAGCGCAGCGCGCTGGTGAGCACCAGCATGAGCATGGCCAGCAGCACCAGCGCAATCAGCACCTCGACCAGGGTGAAGCCGCGCGGCGCCGGGGATGCGGGCGCGGACTTCATGGGACGACGCCCCCGCGCGGCGGGCGGCGCTCGGGCCGCAGGCTGGTGAGCTCGAACGTGCGCTGGACGGTGCCGTCGAGCCAGGAGACGTCGATGACGATTTGGTGCAGGCGGGCGGCCTGGGGATCGGCGCTGTTGACGGGGGTGGGATAGGGGC
The DNA here is from genome assembly GCA_964557745.1 of uncultured Anaerolineales bacterium. Classification (GTDB taxonomy): domain Bacteria; phylum Chloroflexota; class Anaerolineae; order Epilineales; family JAHCIE01; genus JAHCIE01. The sequence goes on along the minus strand of CAZLBQ010000510.1, from coordinate 523 downwards.
GGCTGGCGACTTGCCAGCCGAAGCCGGCGGCTTGGCCGGCTTCGTTGAGGCCCTGGGCGGGCACGGTCTGGTAGGCGGCCAGCAGCGATTGGGCAAACCCCATGGCATGTTCGTGCCGGGCCAGCACGCCGGCCTGGCGGGCGTTGTTGCCGCTGACGCGGTAGAGCATGCCCAGGGCCATGGCGGCGATGGCGAAGGCGACCAGGATTTCGAGCAGGGAAAAGCCGCGCTGCGTGGGCTGGAGGCGCTGCCGGCCCCTCTCCCCAGAGGGGAGAGGGAGCCAAGGCATGGCCCCCTCGCCCGCTTGCGGGAGAGGGTTGGGGTGAGGGCCGGCGGCCGTGGTCATGGCTGGATCGGCTCCTGCTCGACGCGGCCCGAGAACCAGTCGACGCGCAGGCGCACGCCGCTGCCGGAGGGGCGGATGAGGTCGACGCTGCCGCCGGAGGCGCCGCCGCGCGGCAGGAAGCGGATGGCCAGGCGGCCGTCGGCGTCGGCGGTTTCGGCGGCCATGACGGCGCGCAGG
>CAZLBQ010000509.1:0-4538 GCA_964557745.1 uncultured Anaerolineales bacterium | reverse complement strand
CAGAACCTTCCGCTGTCACCCCGAACGGAGTGAGGGGTCTCCTCTGGAAACGCGGTCAGAGCAGATGCCTCACTGCGTTCGGCATGACAGTCGCCAGGTTCTTGCCCCAGCGCCTGTCGATGGCGACATGGCATTCTCAGAGTGACCGAGGAGTGCCGGCCTGAGTCGGCTCTCAGGCCGGCCAACGCACAACTCCCCCTCCTAACTTCAGGAGGGGGAGCGATGCGCTGGACGCGGTTAGAAGCTGGACGGGCGAGCCGGCTGCGGGGTCGCGGGCGTGGTCGGCGCGCCGGGGGCGTTCGGGCCACCCGGGCGGCCACCCTTGCCGGGGCCGAAGCCCGGGCCGAAGCCGTCGTGACCAAAGCCCGGCATGGGCTTGGTCAGGTCCCAGCCCGCGATGGACGTGTCGATGCGCTGCTTGGCCTGCGTCGCCTGGTCGGCGGTCAACCGCCCGGCCTGCTGCGCCTGGTCCACCTGCGCCTTCATCGCCGTCGCGACAGCCTGCTTGACCTTATCCTGGCTGACGCCCTTGGCCTGGGCGATGTCGGCCAGCGTCTTGCCCGACCGCAGCTCGGTCTGGAGGTCGGCGGTCGTCACGCCGAGGGCCTGCGCGACCGCGTCCATCATCCCGCCGCCGAAGGGCATCATGCCGCCCCGCCCACCGCCAGGGCCGAAGCCGCCGGGGCCGCCGCGATGCCCACCGCCCATGAAGGGGAGGCCGCGCTGGCCCGGCTGCCACTGGTCAATGCGCTGGGTCATCTGGTTGGCCTGGTCCTGGGTCACGCGGCCGGCCTGCAGCGACTGGGCCACGACATCCTTGGCTGCGTCCTTGACCGCCTGGGTCAGCCGGTCCAACGTCACACCGAGACGATTGGCGAGCGCCTGGAAGAAGCTCTGGCCCCAATCCGGCCCCTGCGGGGCGGGCGTGGTGGGCGCACTGGGCGTTGGCCCCTGGGCCAGGGCTGTGCCGCCGCCGAGGACGACGACGCCAAAAACTAGCGCCAACGCAACGACCCCCGCCAGCGCCACTTGAGTGACTCTCCTCATACCTCGTTCCTTTCTCGATCTTGGACTTGATACTCCTGTAAGGGGCGTGCCCACGCACGCTTCTTGTCCAGAGTGTACCCTCGCTAGCTTAGAGCAGCCCAAGACGACCCTGAGAAAATGCTAAGAACGAAGGACGGTCACCAGCCGTTGCAGCCCCGCGAACGACTCGCGGCTGCCCTCCTCCTTACTGCCGCTGGGCGGCCGGTAGTGCGTCTCCAAGGAGACGACGCCCCGGTAGCCGTCGTCCCGCAGGGCGCGCAGGTTGCCCGTCAGGTCAATGTCGCCGCCGCCAACAGGCTGCCACTCGTAGCCCTTGCCGCCCGGCACGCGGCGCGTGTCCTTCAGGTGGACATGCACAATCGTCCCGCGCACCGCCGCGTAGCCGTCGGGGTAGGCCGTCTCGCCCGCCGCATAGGCGTTGCCCGGGTCCCACAGCGCCCGCAGGCGAGGCGACGGGACGGCATCGAGGAAGCGCCGCGTCTGCGCTCCCGTGGCGATGTTACACACGTGCTCGTTCTCCAGCGCCAGCAGGACGTGCTCGCGCTCGGCGCTCTGGAGGATGGGGTCGAAGTGGTCCACCAGCGCGCCCCACGCCGCGTCGAGGTCGGGGACGGTCCAGAACGAGAAGATGCGGACCAGGTCGGTCCCGAAGCGGTGCGCCAACTCGGCGGCGCGTTTGAGCAGGTCCAGGTGGGCCGCGTAGTCGCGCTCGCCGGCGAAGAACGTATCGCCGCGCTGGACGACGGGGAAGCCGGGCAAGGCGCACTTGAAGCACGGCGAGCCAATGGCGACGACGCGCAGCCCACGCGCCGCGACCGCCTCCTGCACGCGCCGCACGGCGGCCTCGTCCAGGTCCACGATATTTGTCCCCCACGCGCTGCGCAGCTCGACCCAGCCCAGCCCCCACTCGACGGCCACGTCCAGCGCGTGGTCCAGGTCCTGGTCAATCTCGTCGGTAATAACGCCTAGTTCGAACATGGTACGCCTCCTTGCCGCCTGATTATACCACAGGGCGGCGGCGTGCTATAATGGCCCTGACCGAGCCGCCGACCGAGGCTCTCGGCCAGAACGCTGACAACCCCTCAGGAGAATTGGCGATGCGTGTCGGGATTATTGGCGCGGGCCGCATGGCGACGACCCACGCCCGTGAGTTGGCCCAGTTGGGAGTCGAGATCGCCGCCGTGTCTGACCTTATTCCGGAGCGGGCCGAGGCCTTCGCCGCCCAGTACGGCGCGACGGTCTGCCCCTCCGACCGCGCCCTGGTGGCCGCCGACCGCCTCGACGCCGTGTACATCACAACGCCCACCCGCGCCCACGCCGACCAGGTCGTCCTGGCCGCCGAGCGTGGCCTGGCCGTGTTTGTCGAGAAGCCCCTGGCGCTCAGCGTGGCCGACGCCGCGCGGGCGGCGCGGGCGGTGGAGCGCGGGGGGGTCATCGCCTGCGTCGGCTACCACTGGCGCTACACCGAGGCTGTCGCCCGGGCCGAGGCGCTGCTCCAGGACGCGCCTATCGCCCTGCTGGTGTGCCGCTGGTACTGGACGCTCCCCCCCATCCCGTGGCTGCGCGCCAAGGACCAGGGCGGGGGTCAGATTGTCGATCAAGTCACCCACCTCATCGACCTGGCCCAGCACTTCGGCGGCCCCATTCAGACCGCCTACGCCGCCTACACCCTCAACACCTACACGCCCCAGGAGTTCCACAACTGGGACGGCAGCGCCATCACCTACCGCTTCGCGCGTGGAGCCGTCGGCGCGGTCGAGGGGACGTATGCCCTGTTCCCCCAGATTCAGGAGCGCCCGGCCCTCGACATCATCACCCGCGAGCGGCTGCTACGCATCACGCCGGAAGGGCTGGCAGTCCACACGCCGGGGGGCGTCGAGGCTTTCCCCAACACGCGGCCCTTCTACCGCGGCCTGAACGAGGCGTTTGTCCAGGCCGTCCAGACCGGCAATCCCGCCCTGGTCAAGACGCCCATCCGCGCCGGCCTGCGCAGCCTGGCCGCGACGCTGGCCGCTAACCACTCCGCGACGACCGGCCAGGTGGTTGACCTCGACGCGTACATCCACACCGAGACAGGGGGAGAGGCGTAACATGACCACGCCCGACATTCTGTTTGTACCCATCGCCCGCCCGACTTTCGACGTCGCCTGGGCGACCGAGCAGATGACGACGGCCCGGGCCGCCCTGGCCGACGCGGGTCTGCCGACACGCGGCCCGGCCGACCTAGTGATGACGATGGATGGGGCCGAGGGCGCGGCGGCGGAAGCCGCTGGCTCGCCGCCCGACCTGGTCATCCTGTTCCAGGCCTCCTTCGCCGACTCGACCATGGCCCAGCGCGTGGCCGAGGCCACCGACGCATCGGTCCTGCTGTGGGCCGTCCCGGAGCCGCGCACCGGCGGGCGCTTGCGCCTCAACTCGCTGTGCGGCATCAACCTGGCGGGCCACGCCCTACGCCGCCGCAGCCGCCCCTACCAGACGGTCTACGCCCTGGCCGACGCGCCCGAAGCCGTCGCCCGCGTCGCGGCCCTGGCGCGGGCGGGCTACGCGCGGCGGCGGCTGGCCGGGGCGCGCCTGGGCCTGGTGGGCGTCCACCCCGACGGCTTCGAGACGTGTGACTACGACGCCGCCGACCTGCGCGCCCGCCTGGGCCTGACCGTCGTGCCCCTGACGCTGGACACGGTGTTCGCGGGAGTCAGGGCCGCTCATCCCTCTCCCCCTGCCCCCTCTCCCATCAAGGGAGAGGGGGAGTCCGGCCCCCCTTCCCCCCTAGTGGGGGAAGGGGTCGGGGGATGGGGGAATGCTGACAACGTCCTCGCCACCCTCGCCACGCGGCTGCCCAACCTGGCCGAGCTGGCCCAGGAACCGCTGCGCGGCACCGCCGCCGTCGCTGTCGCCCTGCGTCAGCGGGCCGACGCCGACCACCTGGACGCACTGGCTGTGCGCTGCTGGCCGGAGTTCTTTACCGAACTGGGCTGCGCCGCCTGTGGCGCGCTCTCCATGCTCACCGACCAGGGCACGCCGTGTAGCTGCGAGGCCGACGTCAACGGGACCGCGACGCTGCTCCTGCTCCAGGCCATCAGCGGCGGTCTGGCCTTCATCGCCGACCTGGTGGACGTGGATACGGCGGGGGATACGGCGGTTCTGTGGCACTGTGGGCTGGCCCCGCTGGGTATGGCCGACCCGGCCGCCCAGCCGCGCGGCGGCCTGCACTCCAACCGCAAGCTGCCCCTGGTCATGGAGTTCCCACTCCAGCCGGGGCGCGTCACCCTTGCCCGCCTTAGCGCGGCGACGGGCCAGTTGCGGCTGGTCCTGGGGGGCGGCGAGATGCTCAGCGCCCCGCCGAGCTTCCAGGGTACGTCCGGTGTCATCCGCTTCGACCGCCCCGCCGCCGCCGTCCTCGACACGATCCTAGGCGAGGGCCTGGAGCACCACATCTGCCTGACCTACGGCGACCACCGGCCCGCCCTGCGCGCCTGGGCCGAGCTGGCGGG
>CAZLBQ010000508.1:0-4549 GCA_964557745.1 uncultured Anaerolineales bacterium | reverse complement strand
CCTCTGGAAACGCTGCCAGAGCAGATGCCTCGCTCCGCTCGGCATGACCGTCGGCGGGGTTCTTGCCTCGTCGCCTGTCGATGGCGACATGGCATTCTCAGCCTGACGGTCGTGCTGTTTCTCGCCTCGGCTCAGACTCTGATCGTTCGTGGAGTCTATGTCCTCCTGAGTCAGGTGTCAAACGAGGCAAAGCGCCAGCGATTTGCAGCCGCGCCTGAACGGACTATGATTGGCCGTCGGTTTCACCTACCCTGCCGCATGGAGTTCGCCTTGCCTCGCCCTTTCCGCTTCCTTATCATAGCCGCGCTGCTCGTGGCCGTCGCGCTGGTGGGCCTGACCCTGGCCCGACCGGCGGCAACGCAGACCACGTCCCGCCTGCAATTCGCCCCCGCCGACCTGACCCTCAACAGCGGCGACAGCGCCGTTATCGACCTGCGGCTGAGTGGGGCGCAGGATCTCGCCAGCTACGAGATGGACCTGAGCTTCGACCCGGCCGTCGTGGCCGTCGAACGCGTCGAGCGCGTGGTCGGCACGGATGCCCAGCCCTCCAACCGCACCTGGCTCAGCCTGCCCGCGACGGGCGACCCCGACGTCACCTTCCTCCAGCCGCAGCCCGGCGCGGTCTCCTTTGGCGCGTACAGCTTCGGCGCGGCCAACCCGCCGGGCCTGTCCGGCGACGTCACGCTGGCCCACGTGCGCCTGCGCGGTGTGCAGGGTGGGACGACGACGCTCCACGTGACGCGGGTCCTGACGACAGACTCGCGCGCCCAGCCGAGCCAGCCCGCCGCCGACGAGGGACGAGTGACGGTCAATGGGCTGTACCGCCTGTTCCTGCCGCTCTCCTACGTGGCGTGGCCCCTTACCCCCAGGCCTTGACCTGAAAATTGGGGGCATCACAAAGGTTATTGCAATTTTTTGAAATTGGCTTTCAATTTTTGTAATACCCCCTTGACAAATTTCAAATGTGTGGTATACTGCACTCCAAGGAGAGAGCATGTATCCTGCTGTGAGTCGATGTCCCGTCTGCCAGGGTGAGATGCGCGTCACCCACCTGCGCTGTCGTAGCTGCGACACCGAGCTGATCGGGTCGTTTACCTTGAGCCGCTTCGCCGAGCTGGCCCCGGCCCAGGTGCAGTTCCTGGAGCTGCTGGTCAAGCACCGCGCCAACGTCGGCAAGGTAGCCGAGGAACTCGGCATCTCGTACCCAACGGCGCGGCGCACGCTGGAGGACCTGGCGCGGGCGCTGGGCTACGAGAGCGAAGACGAGGCCCAGGCGCTGGAGAAGCGGCGCGAGATTATCGCCCGTGTCGCGGCCGGCGAGTTGGATGCCGAGGAGGCCGCGCGCCTCCTGCGGAGTTAGACCACCATGGTGGCTCTAGCCGACTCCACCGACCGCAGCGCGAGCGGCCTGCGTCCCTTCGACGCCGCGCGCGACATTGGGCAGGTAACGGACGTCATCGGGGTGGCCTTCGCCGACGAGCTAGGCCCCAGCGAGCGCGCCATTCTGCGCGAGTTCCGCCTGCTCCAGTTCGCCTCGCCCTTCATGTGGCTGGCGGCGCGCCTGACGCCCGACTTCAACGCCCTGTTTGGCGGCTTCGTGTGGGTCGAGAGCGGCCGCATCGTCGGCACGCTGACCCTGACGCGGTTGGGCGGGACGGGAGCCCACTGGCTCATCAGCAACGTCGCGGTGCTGCCCGAGTACCGCCGCCACGGGATCGCGCGCCAATTGATGCAGGCGGCGATTGATGCGGCCTGGCACGCGGGGGGACGCGTCGTGACGCTCCAGGTGCGGCACACCAACACGTCCGCCTACCGCCTCTATCAGTCGCTCGGCTTCGTGCAGATGGAGGAGACACTGACCCTGGAGCGCAGCGCGACGGACTACCCGACGCTCAACGCGCCGCTTGTCCCCATCCGCCCGTGGACCGACGTCGACGCCGACCAGGCCTTCGAGCTGGCTCGCGCCGTCGTCCCCCAGGCCTACCAGGACCTGCTGCCGCTGCGCCGCATCGAGTTTCGCCCCGACGATGTCGAGGGCTGGTTCGGGATGGTACTGGACTGGACGCGCGGCTACAAGCTTTACCGGCTGGCCGTGCCCGACGGTGACGAGTTCGCCGCCAGCCTGACCGTGCGCGCCCGTCTGCGCGGCGGGTACCACCAAATCGAGATGAGCGTCCGCCCTAAGTGGCGCGGGCAGCTTGAACCGAGCCTGGTCGCCTACGCCCTCCGCTTGCTCAAGACACACGGGCGGCGGCCGACCATCGCCGAAATCCGTTCGACCGAGACGGCGGCCATCGCCCAACTGCAACAGGTTGGCTTTCGCCCCACCCACACCCTGGACCGCCTCGGCCTGGCTCTTGGCCCACTCCATATGACGTAACACGTGACGCGTGAGACGTGAGCACGGCTCTGTCTCACTCCTCACTCATGACCTGGTGTAGGCAAGCTGCGCCCCGCGCGTCGGCCTGGCTTCGCGCACCCTTTTGCAGGAGAGACAGGATGTTGACTATGGATCAGATGACAACAACAGGCGAGACCACTTCAGTCGGGGCCGCCTTTGTCCAGGCGCTTACCGCGTCTGACCCGACCGCGCTCGAAGCGCTTCTGACGCCCGACGTCGGTCTGCGCGAGTACGCGACCGACCATCTGCGGGGGCTACGCGGGCGCGACAAGGTCGTCCGCCACTTCCAGGACGACCGCGCCGCTGCGCCCGACATGAGCATCGAACTGCTGAGCGCGGTGGGCGACGAGGAGCGCGTGGCCGTCGAGTATCGTGTCCAGTATACGCTAGACGACCGCTACGTGGAGGACTTCCGCGCCGCTTTCCTCCGAGTGCGCGACGGCCAGGTCGCCGTCATCGACGCCTACCGCACCGCGCCCTACCCGAGCGCCCACCGCCAGGGCTGGATCGCGCCCGCGACGTTGAGTGATGAGCAGATTAGCCACCTGTTCGAGGAGTGGGAGCACGGCTGGGACATCCGCGAGTGGCTGCCGCCGACGATGGACGGCTGGGGCTCGCTACACGGCACGCGCGGTGGCTCGGGCGACCCGCACCCCGGCAGCAATGGGACCGACAGTTTCCACTGGCCCGCCGAGGTCGCGGACCAGAAGATTGAAGAGATCATCGACACCTTCCGCGCCCGCGGCGTCGGGTTCACCTGGCGCGTCTCCCCCTTCGATGAGCCGCGTGACCTGGCCGAGCGCCTCGAACGCCACGGCCTCATCCTGGCCGGCGACCACGTCGCCATGGCGCGCATCGGCCTGGAGCCGTCGGGCATTCCGGTGAACCCGGCCGTCGAGATCGAAGTGGTGGACGGTAGCCGCGAGGAAGCCATCGACGATATGCTCGCCATCAGCGCGGCGTGCTTCCACTGGACGCCTGAGCAGGTGGCGGAGCGGCGGCCCGGCTACCTGGAACGCGCCCGCGATCCCAAGGTGCGGGAGAAGGAGGCGAGCTATATCGCCTATCTCGACGGGCGAGCCGTCGGCTATGGCCGCATTCTGTACGTCATCGGCATCGCCTACATGGGTGGAGCGGCCGTCCTCCCCGAAGCGCGCGGGCACAAGGTGTACTCGACGCTGCTGGCGCGCCGCCTGGCCGATGCCCACGCGCGTGGCTACCACATTGCGGGCATCCACGCCGCGCCCATGAGCCGGCCGATTGTCGCCCGCTACGGCTTCAAGCCCTACGCGCGGTTCCTTGTCTACGGCTGGATGCCCGAGCCAGACCTGGCCGTCATCAAGAGCCTGGTCCCGCAAGAATAGACGAAGGACGATAGACGATAGACGATGGTCTAGAGCCTGGGGACAGCAGTCGTCGGTTGTCGATCGTCCGTCGTCAGCGAAGGAGGTCAAGATGTTGCCGGATCGAGCGGTGTGGTTGGCGCATGAGCGGGTCGATGAGATGTTGGCGGCAGCGGCGCGTGAGACGCGGACCCGCGAGTTGCTGGGCGAGCGGCGGCCCCGCGCCCCGCGCTACGCGCCCCTCCTCGACCGCCTGGGTCACACGTTGATCGAGGTTGGCCTGAACCTGCGCGCCCGCTATGGGCGGTTCGAGTTGGAAGGCGTGGAAGGGTAGACAGGCATGGGAGTGGGAAGGATGGGAAGGAGTCCGCATGAATAGCTTGGCGCCTGTGGCGCTCGCGGTTGAGGAGAAGCTCGAGGCTCGCGTCAACGGGCATCGAGCGGGCCGAGTGGCCCACGCACGGGACATTGTCGAGGTCGAGGCGCTGCGCAAGGTCTTCCCTAAGAAGAGCAAGGCCGGCGGCTTCTGGTCCCGGTTTGGCTTTGGCCCGAAGGCCCCGGCCGAGGAGTTTGTGGCCGTCGACGGCGTCAGCTTCAGCATCGAGGAAGGCGAAATCTTCGGCCTGCTCGGCCCGAACGGCGCGGGCAAGACGACGACGATCCGCATGCTGTGTACGCTGCTGGAACCGACGGGCGGAACGGCGCGCATCAACGGCTACGACGTGACGCGCCAGCCGAGCCTGGTGCGCCAGAACCTGGGCGCGGTGCTGACCGGCGAGCGCAGCATCTACTGGAAGCTGACCGG
>CAZLBQ010000507.1:2123-4552 GCA_964557745.1 uncultured Anaerolineales bacterium | reverse complement strand
CTGACTGGCGACGAGGAGATGCTGCAGTCCCCCGGCGGCGGCTGGCGCTGGAGCATGACCTCGTTCACCCCCTGCCGGACACGCTGGCGGTCCACCAGACGACCGGTGTGCCGCTGGTGTTCGACTGGCTGCACCACCAGCTGCGCCCGGCTGGTTGGGCGACGCCCGCGGCGCTGGCCGCGTGCCTGGCGACGTGGCCGCCGGGTATGACGCCCAAGGTCCACCTCAGCTCCCCGCGCACTGAGGCCCGCCTGCGGCGGCGCAGCGGCCGCGTCGAGGCCCAGCTACCGCGCCCCGAAGAGCACGCCGACCTGATCAACCCGTTCGAGGCCCAGGCGCTGCTGGCCCACCTGGCCCACCTGCCCGACTGCGACGTGATGGTCGAGGCGCGGGCGTCAGACGTGGCGCTGACTCGCCTGCACGCCGACCTGGCCCGCCTGGCCCGCGCGGGGTAACAGCCCCAGGCGTCCCCTATCTTCCTAGCTGCTTCCCACCCTTCCTATCCTGCCCAGCCTGCCTATCCCTTGCTAGGTTTGCCCATGCCTTCTCCGGCTTCCCCCACGCCCACCCCCTGGCCGCAGCCCGACACGCCGGTCCTGGTGGCCGTCGTGACCCAGGCGGCGGACCTGGCGCGGGCGCAGGCGGGCTGGTATCGGTTGCCGCTGGCCCACGCCCCACCCCGCGTGGGCTGCGAGGTCCTGGCGTTGTACCAGACCGGGGCGTTCGGCGCCGCCGCGCGGGGCGTCCGCTGGTGGGCGCCTGTGCGGCGGGTGAGCGTGGCGCGGCGGCGCGACCTACTGCCCGACGAGCCGCGTCACCCGCGCGCCGACGCGCTGTACTATCGCTTCGACCTAGGCCCGTTGACGCGGTTGGCGCGGCCCATCCCGGCGCGGCGGTTGCGGCGGGTGACATTTATCGCCACGACGTGGGAGCGGTTGAACGCAGCAGAGGATGTGGGTCAGTTGTGGCTGCACGTGCCGCGCCGCGTGGCGCTGGCCGAGGGGTTGCGCGGGGCCGCCGAGGACGACCTTTCGGCAAGAATACTCGCCCCTGGGGCGTATAGAAGAGAGGGGGCCGAGACCGGGCGAGAGACAGAATTGACAGAATTTGCAGAATGAACCCAATGGGTGGTGACGCTATGCGATGGCTGAGGGTGGTTGGGGTGGGGTTGGTCCTGGTGGTCCTGTGGACGGTGGCCGGCGGCGCGGTCGCGGCACAGGGCGGGGTGGGCGGCTGCCCGGTCTTCCCGGCCGACAACGTCTGGAACACGCGCGTCGACGGCCTGCCGGTCCATGCCAACTCGGCGGCTTGGATCCAGAGTATCGGGCCGACGACGGGCCTGCACGCCGACTTTGGCGCGGGGCAGTGGAACGACGCGCCGATTGGCATTCCGTACACGACAACGTCGTCGGCCAGTTCGACGCCTGTGCCGGCGATCACCTTTACCTACGCCGACGAGAGCGACGCCGGGCCGTACTATATTCCGGCCAACGCGCCCATCGAGGGCGGTCCCAACAGCACAGGCGACCGCCACGTCCTGGTCGTGGACCGCGACACGTGTACGCTGTACGAGCTGTTCGACGCCCACCCGCAGGCCAATGGGGCGTGGACGGCCGGCGCGGGAGCGATCTTCGACCTGCGCGGTAATGGGCTGCGGCCGGCGGGCTGGACGAGCGCCGATGCGGCCGGCCTGCCCATCCTGGCGGGGCTGGCGCGCTACGACGAGGTCCAGGCGGCGCTGGCGCCGGGGGGACTGGGCTACATCCCCCACGCCCTGCGCTTCACCGTCCAGCGCACGCAGCGCGCCTACCTGTGGCCCGCGCGCCACTTCGCGTCGTCCTACACGACGCCCAGCTACCCACCCATGGGAGCGCGTTTCCGCCTCAAGGCGAGCTTCGACGTCAGCCCCTACCCGCCCCAGGTGCAGGTCCTCCTGCGCACGCTGCAGCGCTATGGCATGTTCGTGGCCGACAACGGGGCCAACTGGTTTATCTCGGGCGCGCCCGACCCCGGCTGGGACGACGAGGCCCTGCACACCCTGGGCGGAGTGACGGGCCAGAGCTTCGAGGCGGTCGACGAGAGTGGCTTGCTGGCCGACCCGAACTCGGCGCGGGTGGTGAGCGGGCCAACGGCCAGCGCGACGCCGCCCCCGACCACAACGCCCACGCGGACGCCGACACCGACGCCGACGCCCAGCCCAACCCCGACGCCCATGCCCAGCCCGACCCGCACGCCGACGCCGTCGTGCTCGCTGCCCGGTGACCTGAACGGCAACGGGCAAGTCGACGTGGCCGACCTCCACATCGAGGCCGCCCACTGGCCGCGTCGCCCGGTCGGCGGCGCCGACCGCCCCTACGACCTGAATGGCGACGGGGCAGTGGATGTGCTTGACCTCCAGTGGCTGGCGGCGCGGCTGGGGCAGGCGTGTC
>CAZLBQ010000507.1:0-2023 GCA_964557745.1 uncultured Anaerolineales bacterium | reverse complement strand
GGAAGAAGGAAGGGCGCGGGCGTGTAACGGTGCGAGCCGTGCCGAGACGATACCCTCAATAATGGAGCGTCATCAGGAGGGTAAGATGCGGTTTCTTGTCGTGAGCCGGTTCAAGGGGCCCCCGACGGCTGAGGCGCTGGCGTTGCTGCCAGAGGAGACGGCGCGCGGGTTGGAACTGGACGCCCAGGGGGTGCGCGAGGCGCTGTACCTGGCGGCCGACCAGTCGGCGTCGTATCAGGTCTTGCGCGCCGCCGACGCGTCGGCGCTGGACACCGTCCTCCAGTCGCTCCCGCTGACGCCGTTTGTCGAGCACACGATTACCCCACTGGCCGACTGATCAGGCGTCAGAGGCGGTAGGCGAGGGTAAGGGCGACGCTGAAGACGACCGTCAGGGCGACCTGGCGCAGGCCGATGCGGACGGGGCGGACACCGATGGGTGGACGGAGCAGACCGCCCCACACCGCCTCAGCGAGGGCCAGCGCGAAGGCGACGACCACGCCCGCCGGCAGCCAGCCCAGCGCGGCCCCGACCCCAACCAGGGCAACGTTGGCCACGTGGTAGAGGAGCGAGCGGCGGGCGATCTGGCGGCGTGTCGGCCAGGCGGGGACAGCGGGCAGACGCCGGTAGACGAGACAGGCGTAGATGTAGACGATGGCGGCGGCCTGCTGGAGCCAGCACAGGAGCCACAACCAGAGGGCGGTCGGCGTCGGCGCGCCGACGCCGACACCGTAGGCGGCCGGGGCGGCCAGGGCCAGGACACCCGCCCCGACGAGTTCGACCCCCAGCGCGCCGCGTTCCTGGCGGCGGGCGACGAGCGTTAGCTGCCAGGCCACGACGGGCAGGCCCAGCGCGCCCAACGCGGCCACCCAACCCTGCCCTAGGGCTACCAACCCCAGTCCCCCGACCAGCATCCCCAGCCCGTACAGTCCGAGCCAGAAGAGAATCGGGGCCAGCGCGTCGCGCGAGCGGCGGCCCGCCAAGCGCTTGGTGAGCAGGGTCAGCGGCTGGAGGACCAGGAAGCCACTGAGCAGGGCCAGGCTCAGCCAGGCGTGGGCCGGCGTCAGGCGGCCGGCCACGCCGAGGCCGACGGCGAACGGCCCCAGCAGCATGACCCAGGCGCCGTGCTGCTGGGGGAGGGCGATGTGTTTGCGGAACAGGGTGGCGCGGGGGTGCGCCAGCCAGGCGGTCATCATCAGGCTCACTATCTAGGCTTTGGGGGAGCGTAACTGCGGGAAGAGAATCACCTCACGGATACTGACCTTGTCGGTGAAGAGCATGGTCAAGCGGTCGATGCCGACGCCCAGGCCGCCGGTGGGCGGCATCCCGTGCATCAGGGCCAGGATGTAGTCCTCGTCCAAGGGCTGGGCCTCGTCGTCGCCCAGGGCGCGCAGGCGGGCCTGCTGGACAAAGCGCTCGCGCTGGTCCAGCGGGTCGTTGAGCTCACTGAAGGCGTTGCCGCACTCCTTGGTCCCAATGAAGATCTCGAAGCGCTCCGTCAGGGTCGGGTCGTCGGGGCGCTTCTTGGCCAGGGGGCTGATCTCGGTCGGGTAGTCGAGGACGAACGTCGGCTGGACAAGGTGGGGCTGCAAGCACTCGTCGAGGAGTTCGTTGACGAGCTGGCCCCAGGTGGGCTTGGGGGTGACGCGCAGGCCCTTGTCACGGATGGCGGCGGTCAGGCTGGCGTGGTCGCGATGCTGATAGATGTCAATGCCGGCGTACTCGAGGATGCCGTCGCGCAGCGGCAGCCGCCGCCACGGCGGGGCCAGCTCAATCGCCTGGCCCTGGAAGTGGATGAGGGTCGTACCCAGCACCTCCTGGGCGATGGTGGCGACCATCTGCTCGGTCAGCTCCATCATGGCGCGGTAGTCGGCGTAGGCCCAGTAGCACTCCATCTGGGTGAACTCGGGGTTATGCGTTGTGTCCAGGCCCTCGTTGCGGAAGTCCTTGCTGATCTCGTAGACCTTGTCCAGGCCGCCGACGATGAGGCGCTTGAGATACAGCTCGTCGGAGATGCGCAGGAAGA
>CAZLBQ010000506.1:0-4603 GCA_964557745.1 uncultured Anaerolineales bacterium | reverse complement strand
ATTTGCCCCTGGGCGATGGCCTGGCGAATTTGCTGGGCGATCTGGAGGTAGAGAGCTTCGTCGCGTTGCGGGTCGACGACAATCGTGAAGTTGGCTATCATGAGACGCTATACAAATGGAATTGTATGGCTACAACTATACAAGAGAATTAGATGCGCGTCAAAATTACAAACTCTGTCCACATCTTGGGCAACGCTTTTAAATCCTCCCAGGTGGTACGCGACTTGCTTTTAGGGCGTGAAGCTTGTTTAGCACAGGAGACTCACAAAGGAGAGCAAGGATGAGTGATCGCAACGATACCCTGACCAAGTACATTGGGGACATGATCGCGGTGGAGCAGCACATTCAGCAGGCCATCGAGCGCCAGGTGGAGAGCACCAAGGACTGGCCCGAAGTGAACCAGAAGGTGCGCACCTTCGCCCAGACGCTCGACCAGCACGTCAACGCGCTGAAGAGCCACCTGGAGAAGATGGGCGGCAGCCCGACGCATCCGGTCAAGGAAGCCGGCTCAGCCGTCCTCGGCGTCGCCGCCGGCCTCATCGACAAGGTCCGCGACGAAAAGGCGTCCAAGATGTTCCGCGACGACTACACGGCGCTGAACCTGAGCACTGTCAGCTATGTCATGCTGCACACGACGGCGCTGGCCCTCAAGGACCAGGCCACAGCGGACCTCGCCCTGCGCCACCTGGAAGACAACGCCCGCTTCGTCATGGACATCAACAAGTTCATCCCCTACCTGGTGGTGAATGACCTCAAGGACGACGCGCCCGTGGATCGCAGCGTTGTTGAGCAGGCCGTGCGCAACACGCAGAAGGCGTGGCAGACCGAGAAGTCGAACCAGCCCGTGGGCCAGACCGCCACGTCGGCCAACTATCAGACCACTCGCTAACCCCTTTCATCTCGGCCAAACAGCAGACCGCCCAGGGCATGTGCCCTGGGCGGTCTGCCGTCATTCAGTTTAGTAGCGCGAGCCGCCGCCCCGGCGGCCCCCACCACCGGCGCCTTCGGGGCGCGGCTGCGCCTCGTTGACGCGGAGTTGGCGGCCGTCGATGGTGATCCCATCCAGGGCGCGCACGGCTTGAGCAGCGGCGTCTTCGGACCCCATCTCCACGAAACCAAAGCCGCGCATGCGGCCGGTCTCGCGGTCCATGGGCAGGAAGACATCGACGACTTCGCCGTACTGCCCGAACAGGTCGCGCAGCGTGTCTTCGCTGGTGCGGTAGGCCAGGTTGCCGACGTACAGTTTCTTGTTCACCTTCATTCCTCTTGGGGGCGCTGTTGCGCCCCGCTCCCTTGCGAGTGTAGATCCGCGTGTCTAACCCAGCCACGGCCCGCGAAGACGCCTCAGTCTCTCAGCCCGGTCGGGGACAACTTCCGATGCGCTCTACACCGCTGAATATACCATAACCACCGTGAATCGTCAAATGGACCCGCTGTGACACGCACGTGACACGTTTGCCGTCGTGCGGCGCACGCGCTATAATCCCCCCCTGGACAAGTTTCACCTGGAGGGAGCATGGTATGGCGATGCGAGTCGGGATTCTCACCATCAGTACACGGGGTGCGCGCGGCGAGCGCCACGATGAGAGCGGGCCGGCCATCCGGGCGCTCGTGACGGAGCGGCTGGGCGCCCGCGTCGTCCAGGAGCATATCCTGCGTGACAGCCAACCGGACATCGAGGAAGTGCTGTGTCAGTGGTGCGACGGCGGGGCCATTGACCTCATCCTGACCACCGGCGGCACGGGCTTCGCGCCCAGTGACGTGACGCCCGAGGCGACGCGCGCCATTATCCACCGCGAGGCGCCGGGGCTGGTCGAGGCGATGCGCGCCGCGTCTCTGGCCGTCACGCCCCACGCCATGCTGTCGCGCGCGGTCGCGGGCATTCGCGGGCGGACCTTGGTCATCAACCTGCCGGGTAGCCCCAAGGCGGTGCAAGAGGGACTGACTGTGCTTCTGCCCGTCCTCCCCCACGCCATCGCCTTGTTGCGCGAGACACCAGGCGAGGATGAGCGTCACGCCCTCCCCGTTAAGCCTACCTGACGATGAGCAACTTCTACCTCATCCTGGCCTTCATCCTCAGCCTGATCGAGGCGGGGCTAGTCGCCTATCGGTATCGGCGTCACCCCCAGCCGACGACGATGCTGTTCTACGCGACGGGCGCCTTCTTCCTGGCCTTCATCCTCATGGCCGGGCTGGCCCAGGTGGTGTGGTCCGTCGTCCGCACCGCCACCGAGGGCCAGCCCGGCGGCGGTGGCGGGAGCAACGCGGCCTTCACCCTCAATACGACAACCCTGCTGGCGGGCCTGGGCATCATCGCCGTCACCGCCGTAGTCACCACAGGCGCGACCCTCGCCGGCGTCCAGGTTGGGCGGGGCCTGGCCTCGCCGGGCGGCGCGCCACCCACGCCCGTGCGCCTGCCTGAAACCATTGATGGTCTGCCCCTCGCCCGCTTGCGCCAGGCCCTTAGCGACCGCGTCGACGAGCAAGAATTGGCGAACCTCGCCTTTGACCTGGGCATCGACCTCGACTCGTTCCCCGACGACGGTCACGTGGGGCGCGTCCGCGATCTGCTCGTCTACCTCCACCAGCGGGGCGAACTACCGAAGCTGGTCGCCGCCCTCCGCCAGCAACGGCCCGACCTGACCCTATGACCCTTTTGACAGCAGGCGTGATGGCGGCCGCCGGGCGGCTAGTCAGTGTCGAGCCGACAGTAGCGTGCCTGGCTGAGTTGGTAGATGCCGTAAGCCATCAGCCCGAGCCCCATCGTGCCCAGCAGCCAGGGCCCAAACGGCCCCCGCCCAGCGTATCCAGTACATCCTGCAGCCCCGCCGCCCTCTCCGCATTGTACTGAAGCCCAGCCTGGATCAAGAAGATACCGATGATGCCATAGACCACGCTGCGAGCGATAAGACCAATCCGCCCAATGCCTGTCACCCATGCCTCTGACTGCTCGCTCATCGCCTCCGTGCGCAGCCCCTCCTGAAGCGACGCAGTGTAAGCCCGGTACAGTTCATAGAGGCCGTAGGCCACAATCCCGCCACCCACCGCGGCCACCAGCCACGGCCCATAAGGCCAGGCGAGCGCGCGCGCCGTCCAGTCCTCGGCTGAATCCTCGCTGCTCTGCATCGGCGAACCTGTCAGAATCTCCAACCCACCGTAGGTTAGCCCGGCGTACAGCACGGCATTGCCGGCGTAGCTAAGCCGCTTGGCAATCCCTTTGGCATCCCGACCATGATCGGCCGGATCCAGTGTGGCTTGCACGAACCGCCACAGCACATACGCGGCGAGACCCAGGGTCAGTATGCCGACCACGACGGCGCCCAGCGGGCGGGCAACAATCACTTGCAGCGCGCCCACCTTGTCGGTAATAGCCCCGCCCTCCCCAACCACCGCCTGGACCGCGAGCAGCCCAACCAGTATATAAACCATCCCTTTGGCCGCATAGCCCAATCGAGCGATCTGCTCCATCCACGCTGCCGCCCCTGGCTTAGTCACTTCCATATTCGGCTGGCTCCTCACTAGCTGAACTGCTGTTAGCAAGATTGAGACCCCATCGGGCGGGCGGCGGCACGGAGCTTGCGGGCCATCCTTCACGAAGACCACATGAACTGAGAGGAGCATAATGACAGTACCCAACACTCAGCCCCATCGCATGGTGATCGTCTCCAACAGACTACCCGTCACCGTGGTGGAAGCGCAGGGCCGCTTCCGCTACCGCTCGAGCCCAGGCGGATTGGCCACCGGGTTGCGAAGTTACCTGGAGGCGAGGCCGAGCAACGAAGGACGCCTGGCCTCGCTCTGGGTTGGCTGGCCTGGCGTCACGGCCGACGACGCCCATCGAGACGAAGTGACGGCCAAGCTCCAGGCAGACTTTAACGCCCACCCCGTTTTCTTGCCGGAAACAGACGTTGACCGCTTTTACCACGGTTTCTCAAACCGCACCATTTGGCCGCTGTTCCACTACTTCCCGTCGTATACCACCTATAGGGAGGACTACTGGGAAGGCTACCAGGCCGTCAACGCGCGCTTCTGCGAAGCGGTGCTGGAGGTGGTTAAGCCCAACGACATCGTCTGGGTGCATGACTATCACCTGATGCTGTTGCCCAGGATGTTGCGTGACCACCTGCCCAACATTCGGCTCGGCTTCTTCCTGCATATCCCGTTCCCGTCCTTCGAGGTCTTCCGGCTATTACCCCGTCGCTGGCGGCGCGAGCTTCTCCTTGGGCTGCTAGGCGCCGATCTGATTGGGTTCCACACCTTCGACTACATGCAGTACTTTCTCCGCAGTGTGCTCATGATCCTGGGGCTTGACAACGATCAAGGCGCTATTGCCCTGAACGGGCGCGTCGCCCGCTCAGGCGCCTATCCCATGGGCATCGACTTCGACCACTTCCACACGACGGCTGCCCTGCCTCAGGTCCAAATGGCGCGGAACGAGCTGAAATCACTGCTTGGCGGGCGGCGCATCATTTTCTCGGTGGATCGTCTGGATTACAGCAAGGGCATCCTTAACCGCTTGTACGGTTATGAGCGATACCTTGAGAACAACCCCGACGCCTACGGCAACGTTGTCTTCAACCTTGTGGTGGTTCCGTCCCGCACG
>CAZLBQ010000505.1:0-4606 GCA_964557745.1 uncultured Anaerolineales bacterium | reverse complement strand
CGACGCCCTGGCCGTGACCGCGGCGGCTCCTCTCGTCGCCTACATCCGCTCCATGTCAGTGGGCGGGCGGGTGACAGACGACATCGCGGCCGAGATGAGCGAGGTCATCACAGTGGAGATTGAGCGGAGGGGCGCCTTCCACATCACCAAGTCGTCGGGCCTGTTCGTCGCGCAGCCATAAAACGAGTGGGCGGGACGCTCGCCACTTAGGCAACCGTCCCGCCCGCTTCTCTACTTCTACCGCCCTGCCTGAACGCAGCCAAGAGTCGCGCTTCCCGTTGCAGAAAATGCTTCGCTCCGCTACTCATCACCTTCGACTGCCACCCCAAACACAGTGAGGGGTGTGCTCCGCCAAACTTGCCAGAGCAGATGCCTCGCGACGCTCGGCATGACCCTCGTCACCGCACGCTGGTCAATCTCCTCCTCGCACCAGGTGGTCCGCCGCGCGGATCATCGCCCGCGCTTCGTCCTCCGTCACCGGCGGCACATCCGACTCGGCGAGAATGTCGCGCACCTCGTCGGGCGTCATGTACGACAGTTGAGCGTAGGTCCCAACGCCACGCGCCTTGAGCACCGCCGCCATGCCGGGCGTCACGCCGGGGATGGACGTCAGGTCGTCCATCGGGATGCTCGCCCCGGAGTAGACAGGCGGCGTCATCGCCGTTGGACCGGGCGCGGGTGGCAGGGGTTGCGGCTCCGGTGGCTGTGGAGCTACCGAAGCCGGTGGCGCCGGCATCTCAAAGCTAGACGGCGCGGGAGGCGGTGCGGCCTCACCCACAGCCGGCTCGCGGTCGGTCAGACTGCTGGCCATAGGCCCGGCCCACGCCGCGCTGGCCGGGTAGCGCGTGGCGGCGTCAGGCGGCGCGTAGCTGGCCGGTGGGGCGTAGCTGGAGGCCGGACCCGTCGGCGGCGTGTAGACCTGGGGCGGCAGTGGCGCGCTCAGGGTATCACTCGGCGCAGGCGGCGGGGTCGGCGTGTAGCCGCGGCGGCTGGGCAGGTAGGGGTCACCAGGCCGCCAGGCGCGCGTCCCAAACCACGTCAGGACGACGGCGCCCAGGCCGGGCAGCGACAGGAGCCAGTTAAAGACACTGCCAAAGCACGGAATCTGACCAATCACCAGCGCCGCGCCGGTCAGCAGCAGCGTCCCCAGGCCCGCCGCCACGAGGGGCGCGTCGTCGCGCACCCCGAAGGCGCGCAGGATCGCGTCGCCCAGCAGCAAACCGGTCGCCAGCCAGCCCAGCAGGAGCGCCACGGGCAACCCAATGGCGAGCGCCAGCAGGACCGGAATACCGAGCAGGCCAATACAGAAGACGATGACCAGCAAGGCCGACAGGAGCGCCACCAGCGGCAGCGCGATGAGCCAAACTACCCATGTCAGCGCGCCCATGCCGATGCTAGCGGCGGTATTGACGCGCATCGTGTCGGCGACGTTGCGCAGCGGACGCGGTAGCAGGAGCATCGCCAGCACGCCCAGCAACGCCAGGCCCAGCGTGATCAGCACCGTCCGCGCCAGCCAGCCCAGGAAGCTCAACACGGGATTGCGCGGCTGTGCCTGGAAGGGAGCCGGAGACGCGGGAGCGCCCGGAACGCCTGGCACGTTAGGCACGACCCCCGGCAGGCCCGGAATGGGCGGCGCAATGGGCGGAATGACGGAGCCCCCCGGCGTCGTCACCTGGCCGCGCACCGTGGCGCCCGGCGCGCGCTCAACCGTCCCGCCGATGGTCGTCAGGTTGCCCTGGATCACGGCGGTATCGCGCAGCTGCGCTGTTCCTCCCAGAAGAACGACGTCGCCCTGAATTGTGCCCGCGACATCGGCGTTGCCGCCAAAGACGGTGAGGTTGCCGGTGATCGTACCGCCCTGGCGGACAGTGAGCTTACCACCAAAGACGACCATATCGCCACGATGGAGCTGCCCGCTCTGGATGACCGTCTCACCCGCCACCACGACGCCCCCGCCTCCCTGGGCCGAAGCGACGGGCACGGCGACGAGGAGCGCCACAAGCGCTAAAACGAGAATGAGTAACCGACGCATAGCCTCTCTCCTCACACCAAACTAAACCTGACCTTCGCTCCGTTGCAGGTGCAGATGACCCACAATCGCCACCCACGCCGTCGCCAGTAGGAACGCCGTCAGCATGTAGGCCAGTAGCAGCGGCGTCGGGATGACGCTGAGGACATTGAGCACGGCCCGCAGCACTCCCAGCGCGATGGCTTGCCCCTCCTGGACGAGATGGACGAGCAGCAACGGGCCGAGACCATCGGGCGTAGCACTGACAGTATCCCACACATCCAGCGCCAGCGGCCCCAGGAGGAGCGCGGCGACAAACGTCGCGCCGACCAGCAGCAGGAGCCAGCCGCCAATCAAACGCCACGGATTGGTCGCCACAGGCGCCGCGCGCTGCGCCACCCGTACCATCACCCGCTGCGTGAAGTCAGCGGGCGGGTAGACCAGTGTGGGCCGCGCCAGGAGACGCTGCACCCGCTGCAAGGCCGCCCACTCCTGGCGGCAGCGCGGGCAAACCGCGATATGCTCGTCCAGGGCAATCTCGTCATGCGGCCGGTCGTCCAGCCGCAGCGACATGAGTTCACTAGCCAGCTCGCAGCGCATGGCTCACCGGTCCTTTCGGGGTCACGGGGGCGGGAGCAGGGGGGGCGAGGCGGCGAGGGGCGGCATCGGCCCGCTCCCCCTCCGCCATCGCCTCAGCCAGCATCAGGCGCGCGCGGTGCAAGCGCGACTTGATGGCGCTGACGGTGCTCCCCGTCGACTCAGCGATTTCCTCATACGACAGATCATGCCAGTAGCGCAGGATCACCGGCAGCCGATAGGCTGGGGGGAGATGCCCCAGCGCCCGCTGCAACGCGCGCTCCTGCTCGCTCGCCAGCGCCACGCCCTCTGGCTCCTCCTGGTCGTCCGGAATGTCCCGCCACGCGGGCAGGTCATCCAGCGACTCGAGCGGCACGCGGCGGCGGCGCAGCTGGTCGATACAGTAGTGGGAAGCAATCGACAGGATCCACGACGAGAACTTGCGGTCCGGCTCGTAGCTCCCCAGGCGATCAAAGGCGCGCAAGAAGGTCTCTTGCGCCGCATCCTCGGCGTCGCCCGCGTTGCCGAGCATGCGATAGGCCAGGTTAAACACAGGCCCCTGGTAGGCAGCTACCAGCCGCGCGAACGCGCTTTGGTCGCCGGCGCGCGCCTGCTCTACCCAGATGCGCTCGTGTTCCATTCCTTCCCTCCTGACGACTATACGCAGGCTGCTTGGCAAAGTTGCAACTTCCAACTCCCAACTGCGGCCTGCGCAGCGGTATCCCAAGCCATTAAACCACGGGGGAGTTCTCGTTGGGAAACACCTGCCCCACACGACAGCCCCACGTGACCCACAGCCTGCCAGGCAAACCGACACGCCGAGGGAACACGCCACCGTGAAACAGCGTCTACCAATTGGACCCTGTTTCAGAACAGGCTACAATGCTAGCCAAACCCTTCGACTGTCACCCCGAACGCAGTGAGGGGTCTGCTCTGGAGGCGTCGCCAGAGCAGATGCCTCACTACGTTCGGCATGACAACCGGACGCTACCCCGAGCGCAGTGAATGGACCGCTCACCATGACCGCTTTTCCGCGACACCGTTGGCGCAGGGGCGCGCTGCTGGCCGCCCTGCTGCTCGCGCTGCTCGGCTGGCGCTGGCTGGGCAACTTGCCCGCGCCGACCCAACTCACGGCGCGGGTGCGGCCCGACGCCACGCGCATCCTGGACCGCCAGGGCCACCTCCTCTATGAGGTCCTCGACCCGCGCGGCGGGCGGCGCACCCACGTTGCCCTCGCCGACCTGCCGCCCCACGTGGTCGGAGCCGTGCTAGCCGTCGAGGATGCCGACTTCTACGCCCATCCTGGTGTCGACGTCCGCGCCGTGGCCCGCGCCCTCGTTCAGACCGTCCAGACGGGGCAGGCCACGTCCGGCGCCAGCACCATCACCCAGCAACTCGCGCGGGCGACGCTCCTCTCGCCCGAGGAGCAGAGCCAGCGGACGCTGTGGCGCAAAGGACGCGAGATGGTTCTCGCCTGGCGGCTGGAACGGGAGTTCAGCAAAGAGAACATCCTCGAAGCCTACCTCAACGAAGTCTATTTCGGGCAACTGGCCTACGGCATCGAGGCCGCCGCGCAGACCTTTTTCGGCGTGCCCGCCCGCGACCTGGACCTGGCCCAGGCCGCCCTGCTGGCGGGCCTGATCCAGTCTCCCGCCGCTTACAACCCGCTCGTCAACCCTGACCGGGCCCGCGCTCGCCAAGCCATTGTCCTTGACCTCATGGTCAAGCACGGCTGGGCCAACCAGGTCGTCGCCGACCTGGCCCGCGCGGAGCCGCTGCGCTTCGTCGGTCAGGCGGCGACCCTGCGCGCCGCGCACTTCGCCGTCCTCGTCCGCAACCAGTTGGAGGCGCGCTACGGCCCCGACCTGGTCAACGGTGGGGGGTTGGTGGTGACCACGACTCTCGACCTCGACCTCCAGGCGCAGGCCGAGGCCATCGCCCGCCGCCACTTGGCCGAGCTGGCGATGGTCCGCCCCAACAAGCCGGACAACCACGTCAGCAGCGCCGCCCTGGTCGCCCTCG
>CAZLBQ010000504.1:0-4617 GCA_964557745.1 uncultured Anaerolineales bacterium | reverse complement strand
TGATGCGCGTCGAGGATGTCGTCGTCGTGCGCGACGACGGCGGCGAAGCCCTGAGCCACTACAGCAAGGAGTTGCTGGTCGTGGCATAGCGTGGTAAGCCCGACTTCGTCATGGGAGCGCTGTCCTTTTGGACAGCGCTCATTCGTTCTAATATCAACCATTTGGCTGATGACAATCATGCTCTATTAGATTATTATCTAAGTATCACCGTCTCTTCCTCGTGTGATTTACAGGAAGGAGTGCGCATGTTGGCCATCGTTGAAACCCGCGCCGTTGCCGAGCGATTTGTGGCCGCCCTGAGCGATCCCGATCAGTGGAACGCACTCGTGACTGAGGATGTCGGCTTGCGCGAGTACGGCCCGACCGAGACGCGCATCTTGCGTGGACGCGAGCGCCTCAAGAGCCACTTTGGTGAGGAATTGAGCGCCAGCCCCGATCTGCGCGGCGAGGTGTTGAGTCGTCAGGAAATAGGCGACCGCGTCAGCGTGGAGTACCGCGTCCAACGCACCCAGGACGGCCGCTATGTCGAGGACTACCGCGCCGCCTTCCTCCAATTGCGGGATGGGCAGCTCCATACCATTGACCTCTACCGCGCCGCGCCGACCCCCAGCGCCCATCGCAGCGCGTGGATCGCGCCGGCGACGCTGACTGATGAGGAAATCGGCCATCTCTTCGAGGAATGGTTCAACAGTTGGGACGTGCGCAAGCGCATCTCGCCCAACGCCAACTTCCACGGCAGCCTGCGCGGCGGCTATGGCGGGAGCGGCGACGCCCACCCCGGCAGCAACTGGGTTGGCGGCTTCCACTGGCCCGATGGCGTCGCCGACGAGAAGATCGAAGCCATGATTGAGCGCTATCGGGCGCAGGGCATCGGCTTCACCTGGTTCGTGTCGCCCTTCGACGAGCCACAGGACCTGGCGCAGCGCCTCGAAGCCCACGGCCTCCTGCTGGCCGGCGATCAGCTTGGCATGGCCCGCGTCGGCCTCGATCCCACCGACATCCCCATCAACCCCGCGGTGGAAGTGGAGGTCGTGGACGGCAGCTCCGAGGACGCCATCGAGACGGCGCTGCAGATCAACGGTCGGTGCTTCAACTGGACGCGCGAGCAGATCGACATGCGCCGCGCCGACTACTATGAGCGCGCCCGCGATCCAGAGGAGCGCCAGCGCCGCTCGGCCTACCTGGCGTGGCTCGACGGCCGGCCCGTTGGTTACGGACAGGTCATCTACGATTGCGGCATCGCCTACCTGGGCGGCGCGGCGACGCTGCCCGAAGCGCGCAACCAGCGCGTCTACTCCACGCTGCTGGCGTGGCGGCTGCGCGACGCCCACGAGCGCGGTTATGCCATCGCCGCCATCCACGCCGAACCCATGAGCCGCCGCGTCGTCGAGCGCTACCGCTTCAAGCCCTATGCCCGCTTCCTATTGTATGCCTGGATGCCAGAGCCGGACCTGGACGTGATACGCAGCCTTGTCCCCCAAGATTGACCGCGTGCCCTGTCAACACAAGGAGGAATGGATGTGGGAGAATGATGTCGTGTTTGCCGAGGAGCGCATGAAGGACTTGCAGCGCGACGCCGCCGAGGCGCGACGCGCCCGCCAAGTCGTGGCGGCTGACAGCCTCTGGTTCCGCCTGTATGCGCCCGCCCTAGACTGGCTTGGACACATGCTCATCGAGACGGGCCTTAACCTGCGCGCCCGGTACGGCTGCCTTGAACTGAGTGAGGGTCATCGCGCGTGAACGAGACGACGCCGCACGGCTTCCGTACCTTTGTCATCATCTGGTTTACCCAGTCGCTCTCGATGCTGGGTAGCAGCCTGACGTTCTTCGCGCTGACCATCTGGCTCACGCAGACGCTCTATCCACGCCCCGAGCAGAAGGCCGACCTGGCGTTCGCCCTGGCGGCCATCGGCCTCTCGTTCGGCATCCCAGCGCTGCTGACCGCGCCGCTGGCCGGGGCGTGGGCCGACCGTCACGACCGCAAACGGACGATGCTGGTCGCCAATCTCATCAGCGGCTGCCTGAGCTTCGCGCTCGCGGCCCTCGTCCTCAGCGGACGGCTCGAGTTGAACGCGCTGCTGGTTATCAGCGCGCTGTTCTCCATCCTGGGCGCGTTCCACTTTGCGGCCTTCGATAGCTCGTACGTGATGCTGGTGCCGCAGAAGCACCTGCCGCGCGCCAACGGCATGATGCAGTCGGTGTGGTCGCTGGCGGGCATTATCGCGCCCGCGCTGGCGGCCACCATCATCGCCTTGCCCGCCCTGGCCCGCCAGGGTCGGTTCCCCATCGGCGGCGCGTCTCTCAGCGCGCTGCCCGACGGGACCGCCCTCGCCATGACCATCGATTCCGTTACCTTCTTCCTGGCCGGGGTGGCCCTGCTGTTCCTGACCGTGCCCTCACCGCGCCGCGCCGACCTCGTCGGTGAGGGCCGCCCGGCGCCGAGCTTCTGGGCCGATGTCACCTACGGCGTCGGCTACATCTGGCAGCGCCGCCCGATGCTGTGGCTGCTCGGGACGTTCACCGCCGTCAACCTGGCCTTCGCGCCCATTGGCGTCCTGTCGCCGATCCTGGTCAAGTTCAACCTGGCCGCCGACTGGCAGGCGCAGGGCCTGTCGTACGAGGCGGCCCTGGCCCTCCTCAATAGCGTCGGCAGCGTGGGCGGCGTGCTGGGCGGCCTCCTCATCAGCACGTGGGGCGGTCTCAAGACCGGCCGGGTGTACGGCGTGCTGGTCCCCATCCTCATCAGCGCCGTCGGCGCGGTCGTCTACGGTCTAACGCCCGTGCTGTATGTCGCCGCCGCTATGGCCCTCATCCGCGCGCTGATGATGCCGGTCATGAACTCGCACTCGCAGTCTATCTGGCAAGCTCAGACGCCACCGGAGGCGCAAGGGCGCGTCTTCGCCGTGCGGCGGCTCATCGCCCAGTGTACTGCGCCCCTGGGCACGGCCATCGCCGGCTGGGTCGGTGGTGTGTTCGACGCCGGGGCCATCATCGCCGTCCTGGGCGCAGCGCTGGCCGTCTTCACCGCCGCGCAGTTCTTCAACTCGGCCTTGCTGCGTGTCGAGGATAAGGACTGGCTCGATAGCCTGGCCGCCTCACGCGCGGTGGAGCAAGTATTGTGAGTGACACATCGCCCGCCATTCGTTGGGATTGCGGCACGGGCTACGACCTGTTCGTCAGCCTGCACATGCTGCATAACCCTGAACAGTACCACCTGCGCCCAACTTGGGCGTCTGGCATGCGTTCGCGGCTGCCCAGCGCCGCCCGCGAGACGCTGGAATTGGCCGAGCGCGTCGTCTTCGAGCGCCGGCCGACCCACTGGGTCTACACCCTGCCGCCCCCCAAAGACGGGGATACCGTCCTACGGGCCCTGGCGCAGCTCCCGCCGCTGGCGCGCCTGCCCAGCCTGACCCTGCGCCCGGATACCGACGCCGAAATCGCCGCGATGTTGATGACCATCGCCGAGCGTGGCACGTGGGACAACCGCGACCTGGCCCGCTTCCGCGACGCCTACCGCCGCGCCCATGAGAAGGACTGTGGGCTGGCGGTCAAGGAGGTGGCCGAGCTGCTGACGGTATGGGCTGAACCTGAAGCCTTCGGTGAGCGCTATCTGAGCGCCCTCCAGGCCTACCAGGACGTGTTCTTCACCGAAGAGGAGCGCCGCATCCGCCCGGCCCTGGACGACGCGTTGCGCCGCGCCCAGGCGTTGGCGCAGACGCTCGACTTCCCCGCCTTGATCGAGGCGCTCGCGCCCAACGTCGGCTATGAGATTCTCCCCGCGACCCCGGACGTCGTTCTCGCGCCGTCCTACTGGGTCTCGCCGCAACTCTTCCTCGGCTGGGCCAGCCGTACCTGCCCGATTCTGCTCTTCGGCGCGCGGCCACTGACCGCCTCCCTCATGCCGGGCGAGCCGGTGTCCGACTCGCTGGTCGATACCCTCAAGGCGCTGGCCGACCCGACGCGGCTGCGCATCCTCCAATACCTGGCCGCCGAACCCCAGACGCCGACCCAACTGGCGGGCCGCCTCCGCCTGCGCGCCGCGACCGTCACCCACCACCTCAAGTTGCTGCAGATGACCGGCCTCGTCCGGGTGCGCCAACGGGTTGGCAAGGAGCGCCTGTACACCGCCCACACCGAGGCTATCGGGGCGACGTTCGAGGCGGTGCGCGAGTTTGTGGACAAGGCGGATGCCTAGCTCAAGCTTGACTCTCCTCCAAAATAGGATACCATGCAGGTGTCTGGTCTAGACAGGCCACCCCCACCCGTATCTCAAGGAGGAGAACCATGCATAAGAGACTGGGTATCCTGGCCGCCTTGCTCGCGGCCCTGGCCCTGGCCGTGCTGAGTTGCCAACAGGGCGCCGGCCCCGCCCCCGCGCCGGAAGCCAAAGCCGTCGTCCAGACGGTGGTCGTCATGGCGACCCAGGTCGTGGAGAAGGTCGTCGAGAAGTCTGTCGAGAAGCAAGTCGTCGTGACGGCGACGCCCATCCCGACCGCCCCGCCCAAGAAAGGCGGCACGCTCGTCGTGGCCCGCGCCGCCGACGCCAAGGGCCTTGACCCCCACAAGCAGACGGCGTTCTCGTCGTTCCGCTTCTTCGACCTCGTCTACAACACCCTG
>CAZLBQ010000503.1:0-4630 GCA_964557745.1 uncultured Anaerolineales bacterium | reverse complement strand
GTTGCACGCTTTCGGTGGGCAACGTCGGCAGAACGGCGCGGCAGTCGCCCCGGTAGAGAGTCACGCTCATAGGTCCTCTGGTGCGAGTAGTAGAGGGTAGTAGAGGGGTTTCCCCATCTATTTCCTTACTCACCTCTATTCCCCCCTTTTCTTTTCAAGACTCACCCTTCCCCCATGCGATAGGTAGTAGAGAAATAGATAGGCTAAACCCTCTACTACCCTCTACTAATTCGCTTCCAGAGCCAACCCTAGCCCTTGCCAGTAGACGCGGCCATTACTCCGCATAGACGTAAAGCCGAGTCTCTCCCACTCCCTGGCCGCATTGTTACTCGCCAGGGCGCGGTATCCGTTCCCCTCGCACCAGGCGCGATAGGCGGCATACAGCTCGCCACCGGGGACGCGGGCCGATGGGTTGACAACGCAGCGGTCAGCGATAAACAGGGCGGGCACGTCGTTAGTGGCCTTGAATTGCTCAGTGGCATCCTTGACCGCGGCGGGCACCATGAAACGGCCACGCGCCCGCAGGCGGGCCAGCCCTTCCAACGCCCATAGCAGGATGCCAGCGCCTTCCGTGGGGATCGTGTCCTTAACCGCCGGGTCGCGGGCGTCTTCGGGGATCGCCTCGAAATGCACGACCTTGACGCGACGAAACAGGCCGTCGCCAGCATCTGGCACGCGGGGAAGGGCGTTCATGGCCCAGCACAGTTTAGCCCGTGGGGTTATGGTCACCGGGTCCTTGAACTTGCGTTCGGCGGCCACCGGCTCGCCGCTGATAATGGCGTTGAGGGTGTCCGTAGTCTGGACATACTGCGAGGGTTGCTCAGTGGCAACGACTAGGGTTTTCCCTGGTAGATCGGCGAGGGCGAAACGGGATTGCTCTACGTCTCTCAGGCTCAGGCGGCCGGCGCGGCGGCCAAGCATCGCCAGTAAGCCAGTCAGAAACGTTGACTTACCTCCACCGGGCGGGCCGTAGAGCCAGACGGCCAGCTCGTGCCGCGTGTCAGTCGTCAGGCAGTAGCCCGCGAATTCCTGTAGGAACGGCACCACCTCGGCGGGTAGTGTGTTGATAAAGTACCGCCAAACGGGGGCCTCGGCGCTCGGCGAGTAGGCATACGCCACGGCGCTTGTGGCGTAGTGTCCTGGCGAGTGCGGGGCCAGCTCACCCGATGGGATATGCAGCGCCCCATTCTGGCATACCAGAATGTCGGGGTTAGCGTCCCACCCGTCGCCCGGTAGATAGGTCTTGGCGCGGGCGAGGGTTCGCACACTGGACAGCAGCGCGCCCGTGACGCGTACCCCCTCACTCTTGGCAGCCTCTAGCACCTGGCTGATTTCGCGGTCTATCGCCCCCTCGTCGACGACTCGCCAGATGCCAGCCTCATAGCGCCACCACGCGCCCAGGCTGTAATGGGTGTTGGGGTGGTCACTCAGCCAGCGGTCACGCAGCTCGTCATGGCCGGGCGGCGGTGTCTTCGTTGGAGCGTTTGGCGTCGCGGGCGTTGGCTCAGTGGCGGCCGCCGGGGCCGGGGCCGCGGGGGCCTCATCATAGGCCGCGCTGCCCAGCCCCAACCATTCACGGGCCTTGCGAACGGCGCGCAGGTCAACTAGCCCGCCCAGGGTACGCCAGCCCGTGACGGCCCGCGTCGGGGCGTTGGCGTAGGTATCGGCGACGGCGCGGAGACGGTCCTCTTGCTCCGCGTCACCCGTCGCCGCGCAGATCGCCTTGACGAAATCGACGGCCACGCCTTGCCCCCAGCCCGCCCGGTAGAGGGCGCCCGCGACAGCGAGTGCGGCATCGTGGCGGCCGCCGGGTCCCGGCCAGCGGCGGGCAAGTAGGGCGGCCGCGGCCAGGCGGCGCGCATAGTCGCCCAGCTCGGAAGCATCGACTTCGAAGGGTTCCCCATCGCTGGCCCAAGAGATCGCCTCGCCTGACGGGTGAATCGAGCCAGGAAAGACGGTTTGCAAGCCTCTAAATTCGCCCTGGTCATAGTGCGACGTTCGCAGCTCTACCAGCGTCGCCTTGTCGATGGGGTCCAACAGTTTCAGCGGGTGCGCGTCCTGGCACACATAGAGACGGTGCGAGCGGGGGCGGCCTGGGCGGCCAAACACGGCGGCGGTGTCAGGGGCCAGGTAGGGGGCAGCGGCGACGGCCTCAGGCGTGTCCAGGTCAAGGTCAACCAGCCCGCCCGACGGCTCGCCCAGGATCACGCCGACGTTCTGAGGGCGGCCATTGAAATAGCGGGGTAGGTCGTCAGGCGTCAGGCGGAGAGACTCCCACCCTTTCAGGTTCGGCCCCTTTTCGCGGGCGGGGATGGGCACGACGGCCCAGCCGCGCCGGGCGTATGTTCGTGCCGTGTCGAGTACAGTGTCAGCCACGGCGCGCCCCCTTGCTGGCCCTCATGAGGGCGTCAATCAGCGCGGCCGCCTCTGCCCTCGTGCTCACTGTCGGCGCGCCTGTCCAGCCCAGCCGACGGAGTAGCACAAGCTGGCTGGCCGTCGCGGGCTGGCCCTCCATATGGGCATCGACGTAAGCCAGGGCGCGCCTTGCCTTCATGCGCGCCCGCGTCTCCGCCGGTAGTCGGCTGTAGTGGACACAGTAGGCAGCGAAGTCTAACGCCTCGGGCCTGGCGAGCGTGGGCAGGATCGCGGCCCACTTTTCCACCTGGCCCGCGTCGCCCAGCGCCTGGGCATCGGTCAGCCGTCGGCGCGCCTCGCCCAACACGCGGGCGAGGATGTCCGATGGCTTATGCAGCCCGGCGCGGGCCTGCTCCAGAAACAGGTTCGTGACGTGCGAGCGGTGCGAGGGGTTGACCAACGCGAGATACGCGTCTTTCGCGGCCAGCGCGTCGGGCGACAGGTCGCTTTCAACCAGGGGGGTGTGAAGCATCGGAGACTCCTATTCGTTAGGCGTCGCCGTTGCGGTTGGGTCTAGACAGCGCGGGCGGAGTAGGGTATACTTGTGAGTGCCAGTCAGGAGCATTCCCGTTCCGCGCCCGCCCGTCGTTGCTTCCCCGCAACGGCGGCGCGTGCTTTTTACACGGCCTGGGCGGGCGGCGTGCCTGTCGGCGGCATGTCGTCAGGGAAGACGCGTAGCCCCTCGCCCAGGGCAACGCGGGCCAGATCGCGGATCGTCACATGGCGCGCCGTCGCCTTGCGCCTCAGTTCGGCCAGCAGCGCGGGCGGGATGCGAAAGCGGATGATTTCGTCGTTGGCGGCCAGGTCATGCATGGTCGGTGCTCCCCTCCAAATGCAAAAACGCGCCTACCCCACAGCGGGGCGGGCGCGTCGGCTTAGAACAAGCGTGGCATGGCTGTTCTACGTTGGGCTTGACATTACTTAATAAGCAAACTAGAATCATGGCAGTTAGATATGGCAAAGCGCCGCCCGAAAGGCGGTATCTTTGTCGCCAGCTTAGACGACGCGAGCGGCCTGGCACAGCTTTTACGCGTCGTCTATGCTTTTGCTTGAGACTACAACAATTGAGCGAGTCGGCCTAAGTATACTCCCCCACCGTGCCGGGGGCAAGCGTTAGCACACTTTTTCGGATAGCGCGCCTCGCCTCTGAGTATAGCCCGGCGCTCGGCTAACCCTTGTCGTAGCGGACCCAAGACGCCCCTTTTCGTGACTCAATCATACAGGGTAGAACGCTCGACGGTCAAGGCAGTTTCCCCGATTCGGCGTGGATTTGGGCCGATGTAACACAAACGTCAAGCAAACGTCGGCTTCTTGCCCCGCTGTCTACCTCGCCCCCATCCAGCGCAGCGCGCCCCAGCTCGCCACCAGGCCAGCCCACCAGGGCCAGGCGGCGGCGGTCGCTTCCCATCCCCACGCCAGCACGCAGATCGCCCCGAACGCGCCGACGGCGACGGCGTACACCGTCGGCGCATACTTGGCGACGGGGCGGGGCCACATGTCGCCGACGGTGCCCCAGCTCACCACCACGGTAAACAGCAAGGTTCCCACGACGGCCAGGCCGAACACGAGGGCGGCGGCGCTCACTCTTGCCCCAGCCGTCGCCACAGCGCGGCGGGCGTCGGGTACTCGGCATACAGCGCGGCGCGGGCCTCATCGAAGGCGCGCATGGGCCAGGGCTGCGAGGCGGCCAGGTCGGGGCCGATGCGACGCCAGAAGTCGCCGAACGTGCCCATCTGGACAGCGATCGCTCTTTCGCGGCCCCGGTCGCTGTAGAACAGGATGGGCAGCGTATCCTGGCTCTGCCAGTCGGCGGCGTAGTCCTCGCCTCCGCCGGTCTGCCAGTAGTTGAACCAGCATTCGTACAACTCGCTTCCGACTTTCACCATAATCGCCACGAGCTTCACGGCGTCTTGCTCAGTCAGCGCGGCGCGCACTTCCACGCGAGGGGATGCGCCCAGCGCTCGAATGTGGCGGCGGTCCTCTCGAATAACCAGGGCGGTACGCCACTGGCCGTTGTCCTGGGCGCGGGCGTAGACCATGACGCCCGGCGCGGCGGCGCTCATCAGCGTGTCAATGTCTAGCATCTTTCCTCCCCATCGCCGACGGCCGCCGGGCGCTCTGTCTCTGCCAGCGCGTCGGCGATAATCCGCATAACCCGCGTGTCCTTGTAGCCCCACAAGATGTGAGCGATTGACGACTTGCTTACCCCCTCGCT
>CAZLBQ010000502.1:0-4632 GCA_964557745.1 uncultured Anaerolineales bacterium | reverse complement strand
CCCGTCGCCGACCGTGGCTCCTTCGCCGACGAACGAGCGGCGGGCTGAGCCGTCACCGGCCCCCACTGCTACGCCCAGGGAACCCCCTCCCCCACCGACCCCACCCGCCGGCCGCCCCACCGTCGGACTGACACCTGGCGTCAAGATCGGGAAGCGGTTCTAAGCCTGGCCAGGCCTTGCCGAGATGGATGTATTTTTGCGGCCAGGTCGACCCTCATTTCTACTGTAAGGGATTGGCCGGCAGGACGATAGGCGGAGGTGAGGCATGCTCATTGCACGGGCCCCCGTTCGCATCAGCTTTGGTGGCGGCGGGACGGACCTGGAGGCGTACTACGCGCGCTATGGTGGCCTCGTCGTAAGCGCGGCCATCAACAAGTACTTCTACACCATGATCGCGCCAGGCGATGAGGACGACGGCGTCCAGATTATCTCCTCCGATTACCGTACTTTCTATCGCTATGATCCTCGCGAGCCATTCTTCTGGAATGGCAACCTGCAACTCCCCCGCGCCATCCTGCATCACTTTGGCCTCGAGCGCGAGTACAACATCTTCCTCGCCTCAGAAGTCCCCCCCGGCACCGGCTTGGGATCATCAGGCAGCGTGGCCGTGACCCTGGTGCGGGCCGTCGGCACCCTGTGTGACATCTCGCTGTCCCGCGAGGAAATCGCCGAGACAGCCGCCTACATCGAGATCGAGAAGATGGGCATGCCGGTGGGCAGGCAGGACCAGTACGCGGCCGCCTTCGGCGGGCTGAACGTCATCACGTTCAGCCAGGATGGGGTGACGGTCGAGCCGCTCAAGATGTCCTCCGCCGCCCGCCGCCAACTCGAACAGAATCTCCTGCTCTTCTTTACCGGCAGCACCCGCGACTCCTCCAACATCCTCGAGCATCAGCGGCGCGCCAGCGCCGAGAGCCAGGGACAGGTCGTCGAGGCGCTCCACGCCATCAAGAGCCTGGCCGAGCAGATTCGCGCCTGCCTGGAGTGCGGGGACCTGGACGGATTTGGCGAACTGCTAGACGAGTCCTGGCGTCACAAGAAGCAACTGGCGCCCAATGTCAGCAACCCTCTGATTGATCGCTGGTACAGTCTGGCGCGCGCGCACGGCGCGGGGGGCGGCAAGCTGACAGGCGCGGGGGGCGGCGGCTTTCTGATGCTGTACTGCCCGGTCGAGCATCAAGAAGCTGTGACCAGGGCTTTGGAGGCCGAGGGCCTGGTGCGCATGAACTTCCGCTTCGACCTCCAGGGCGCGACCGTCCTCCTCAATACCCTGGC
The DNA here is from genome assembly GCA_964557745.1 of uncultured Anaerolineales bacterium. GTDB lineage: Bacteria > Chloroflexota > Anaerolineae > Epilineales > JAHCIE01 > JAHCIE01. Next base: position 3,357 of record CAZLBQ010000502.1, on the reverse strand, counting down.
TCATCACAACGTCTGGCATAGCCAGAACGCTGCCTGGTTCGAAACCCGTGGCAATGGCTTCCGTCCCGCCCTGGTCCGCTCGTGAGCGTCGAGCAGGGAGAAGGAGCGCGCCCCGTGCCCACCGTCTTTCTGGACCGTGACGGCGTCATCAACGAGAACCGCAGTGATCACGTCAAGTCCTGGGATGAGTTTGTCTTTGTCCCTGGCGCGCTGGCCGCCCTCAAGCGCCTCCACCACGCGGGCTGGCAGACGATTGTCGTCACCAACCAGGCTATCATCCATCGGCGCGCCGTCCCCCAGGCGACCGTTGATGCCATCCACGAGCGCCTGATGCAGACAGTCGCGCAGCACGGGGGCTACATCGAGGCTGTCTTTTGTTGTCCTCATGACCCCGCCGAAGGCTGCGATTGTCGGAAGCCCCAGCCGGGTCTCCTGCTCCAGGCGGCGGCGCAATTCAGCTTGCGTCTTGACCGCTGCTATCTCATCGGCGACGCGCTGACCGATATGGCGGCGGGCCAGGCCGTCGGCTGCCGCTGCACGCTGGTGCGGACGGGGCGCGGTCGCAGCCAGGGGCACGGCGCGGCGGGTCACTACGGTCACTACCGCGTCGCCACCGATCTCGGCGCGGCCGTCCACTGGATGCTCCTCGCCGAGCGCGCCCGGGCCAACCGTGATCTGGTGCGGGTTCCCGCCCCCCGCGTGACGACCCGGCCGCCCGCGCCGCTGCTCTTGAGTGTCAGCAGCTGGCTGGAAAAGGCGGGTTAGTCCGTGCAGACCGCCCAGGCGCAGCAGACATGGCAATCCCACGAGCGAACTAGAGGAAGCTCCCAGTCACTGAGCGGCGGCCTTGGCCTGTATGTGGGCCGTCAGGCTGCAAGCCTCCCCCGCTACGTGCTGGAACAGACGCTGTACGCCCTGGTAGGTTGGATACCCACCATCCTCGGCATCGCCGTCCGCGGCGTCGCCTACCGCCTGATCCTACGCACGGCGGGCTGGGCCGCGATTGAGAGCGGCGTCCGGCTGCGCTTCGCCAGCCTCATTCGCCTGGGTCACGGCGTCTATCTCGACCAGGGTGTGTACCTGCACGCGTGCCCGCAGGGAATTGACATCGGCGACCACACTCTGGTCATGCATGGCTCCGTGCTGCACGTGTACAACTTCCGCGCCCTGCCCCACGCGGGCATCCGCATCGGCTGCGACAGCCTGATTGGCGAATACAACGTGATTCGCGGCCAGGGCGGTGTGACCATTGGCGACCGCGTCTATACCTCGCCCCTGGTGCAGATGCTCGCCGTCAACCACGTCTTCGACAACCCGGCCGTGCCCTTTGTCGAACAGGGCATCACCGCCCAGGGCATCGTGGTCGAGGACGACGTCTGGATTGGCTCAGGCGCGATTCTGACCGACGGCGTGCGCGTCGGACACGGCGCGGTTGTGGCGGCGGGGGCGGTCGTGACGAGTGACGTGCCGCCCCACACCGTCGTCGCGGGTGTCCCGGCGCGTGTTATCAAGCCCATTGAGTTGAACGGCCGCCGGCCGCCCACCACCGCTGTGTATTTCTAGGGTCCATGGGGGACATCGAGATGACTGTCAATTCTGCCCTTCGAGCCATCGACCTCCCGCTTCCCGCCGCGCGAGCCGCCCTCACGACGCCGGCGACCCTCTCTGTCGTCATTCCCGCCTTGAACGAGGAAGACGGCATCGCCACCATTGTGCGGCGTATCGAGGCGATACGGCCCGCGCTTGCCGAGGTGGGCGTCGCCCAGCTCGAGATCATCGTTGTCGACGACGGCTCCCAGGACCGCACCGCCGAGATCGCGGCGAGCTTCCCATCCGTGCGTCTCATCCGCCATCCCCAGAATCGCGGCTATGGCGCGGCCATCAAGACGGGCTTCCACCACGCGCGCGGCGACCTGCTGGCCTTCACCGACGCCGACGGCACCTATCCTCCTGAGAAGTTCCCCGATCTCTGCCAGGCCGCGTTGGAGCACGGCGCCGATGTCGTGGTCGGCTCCCGACGGTCGGGCGCCCAGAGCGAGATGCCCGTCGTGCGCCAGGTCGGCAACTTCATCTGGTCCAACCTCGTCAGCCTGGTCGGTAACCAGCGTGTCGTGGACCCGGCCAGTGGCATGCGCGTCATCCGCCGCGTGTCGCTCAGCCGCCTCTACCCGCTGCCCGACGGTCTCAACTTCACCCCTGTCATGAGCACGCGCTCGGTTCATGAAGGGTTGAAAGTGGTCGAGATGCCTATCCCCTATCGGGAGCGCATCGGCCGCTCCAAGCTCAGCGTCGTGCGCGATGGAACACGCTTCCTCAAGACCATCCTGTGGACCTCCCTCGAGTACAACCCGGCGCGCGTGCTGGGCCTGGTCGGCCTCGCCGCTCTCGCGCTCACCCTGTTCATCGGTTTGGGCTTGACCATGATGCGTCTCCAGGGCATCACCCAGTTGGGACCGTGGGGCATCTTCAGCCTGTTTAGTGCCCTGGTGCTGAGCGTGGCGGGCGTGAGCATCTTCTCCCTGGGCGCGACCTTCAACTACCTGGTGGCCCTGTTTCGCAAGCAGCCCGTTCGGCAGGGCTTGTTCGGGCGGCCGCTCTTCCGCACCCCGCTCGATGTCCACTTCGGCTGGCTGGGGCTGCTGATGATGCTTGGTGGCGTGATCCTCGCCCTGACTACGCTGGGCCTGGGTCTCCGCGGTTGGGAGATGTCACGCCTCTGGTTCTGGCACCTGGGCAGCGCCTTGGTCTCGTTGGTCGGGTTGCAGTTGGTGATTGCCTGGATCCTGATGCGCGTCCTGGAGGCGCTGAGCGACCGCGAGATACACACCCAGCCATTGAGCGAGTCGCAGTCGTCCTGACAAGAGGTGGCCCCGGCGTCAACCAGTTCTGGCGCCTAGCGGAATAGGGAGATAGGGTCGTATGGAAGCGCAAAACGAACTTCAGCGAGCGTCGAACGTCATTATCCCCGAGGACATTAAGCATAACCTGGGGACGCGGCCCGTCAAGGGTCTGCGGCCGCCGCAGTTCCCCGACGCCGGCGCCGCCGTGCGCCACCTCACCCACGTCCGCCCCCCCGACGCCGTCGATGTCCTCCTCGTCAACCCCCCTTCCCCCGACGGCGGCATCTGGATTCGCACCCAGCACCGCGTCGGGCGACGCAGCCGCGAGGAGATGGTCTGGCCCCAGTGTTCCCTCGCCCAGCACGCCGCCATGCTCCACCCCGACTACACCGTCGCCATTGTCGACTGTATCGCCGAGCGCATGACCTGGGCGGAGTTCGAGACGCTGTTGCGGGCCAAGGCTCCCAAGTACTACTTCACCCAGGTGACGGCCCCGACCCTGACCAATGACATGTAC
>CAZLBQ010000501.1:0-4678 GCA_964557745.1 uncultured Anaerolineales bacterium | reverse complement strand
GACATCTACCGCGTCGGCCTCAGCCAGCGCTCCGTGGGCACCGAGGCCTTCGCCGCGTCGTGCAGCAAGGCGGGCTGTGGCCTTATACGCCTATGACGAGGCTGTGCGTCATCTTAACACAGCGCTCGAACTAATGGCATATGGTGAGCAGAGTGCAGTACACCTGAGTGTGGTTGAAGAGTTGGCGGATGTCTATCGGCTGCTCCGCGAAGGTCTGCGTGCGATGTCGCTCTATCAGGAAGCGCTGCAGAAAGGGGGTGATTGGGCGAATCGTGATAAAGAGACGCCAGTGCGTCTGCATCGTAAGATCGTCCAAACAGTGGCGGAGATCAGGTTTTCAATTGATCCTGGTGATCTCGAAGCAGCGACGGAGATAAGCCAGATGTCGCAGGCCTGGCTTAAGGCTGAGTTGCAGAGGATGGAAAGCGAGGCGCCGCACGCAGAGACCATCCGCATCCTCACCACATTGTCCACCTACGCCTGGCATCTTCCTCTGTCTCCGGATTGGGAGGCGGCGCATCGTTATGCGCAGACAGCGGTGGACATGGCTGAACATCTCGATGACCCGGTTGGATTGTCGGCGGCTCTCGGCACGCTGGCTACCCTGTATTTCGGCCACGGCCGGCTGCGCGAGTATGAGCGCGTGTCGCTCCAGCGGCTGACGCTCACCCAGGATGCGCGCTTCACCGATCCGTACGAACAAGTCGAGAGTCTGAGGGAGGCGGGCAGCGCCCTGATGTACGTGGGGAAATACAGACAAGCGATTGCCTATCTCCAAGAGGCTGAAAGCCTCGCCAAGCGCATCCATACCGTCGACCAACAGTTTAATGCCCTTGCCCTTGAGAGCCAGTGTTGGTTTCGGTTAGATCGCTGGGACAACGTGCTCGAGACGGAGGGCCGGTGGCGCGACCTGGAACGACGCTATGGCCGCGAACGAATTGGGCAGACGTGTTTCGCCATCGCCATTCGCGCTATGGTCCACGCGCTACGCGGTGACGCCCAGTTGGCCCAAGCCCTGCAAGAGGAATCGTATACCAATATGGTGGCCTGGACGGGGGTACCAGAGCAGTGGATACGTAATCAACACTACTGAAGCGCTCTGCCCCTCATGGCGCGGAGCGAGTTCGCTCTGGTCAAGCATCATCTACAGCAGGCACTCGACAAGACCAGCACGCTGACGAAATGGGGTTCAGCGGCGCACGAGCAAGATGTGTATGCTCTCCTGGCCGACGTAGCGGCAAGGGAGCGGGATGCGGTCGCGGTGCGGCACTATGCGTCACTAGCGGAAGAGATGGCGGCACGGTCGGAGCACACGCTGTACCAGGGGATAGCCCATCGGGCCTGGGGGGTCGCCCACCGCCTCGCGGGCGAATATGCCCAGGCCGAGGCACGGTTGGCGCGCGCACTGGCGCTGTTTGGGGAGTTGGATACACGCTGGCAGATGGGGCTGACGCTGTTTGAGTTGGGCGAGTTGGCAGTGACTCAGACACACGGGGCTGCGGCACGTGACTACTTTTCCCGTGCGCTCAGCCTGTTCGAGGAGATGCGAGCCAGGCCCGACGTCGCACGAACGCGGGCGGCGCTAGACGCCGTGGCAGATCAGCCATGAGAGCTGGCGGTGGGAAGCGGCGAGTTCGCTGGTACGCCAGTTGTCACGACTGCCACTGCCGCCCTGCATATGGGTAGGAACTCACCGAGCGCCAGAAGGCCCCGTACGCACGGGGCCTTCTTACTTGGCCTGGACACGATGAAGTTGGAGCCGACCCCCTGGAGTTATACGTAGGCCACCTGGGGGCGGCGCGAGCGCCGATGGCTGAGCCACCCCACAGCGGTGACACTCGCGCCGCCCAGCGCCAGGGGGAGAGCGGTGAGGCCGATAGGCCAGCCACCGGGTGGGAGGGGCAGGTGATCGGAGGGGTATTCCAGTTGGCGCGCCGCGACCGTCGTGGCGAAGGTGACACCGTCGTAGTGGGCCATCGCCAGGAGCGCCGCATCGAAGGCGAAGGGGCGCGGCGTGGCGGTGGGGTACAGATACTCCAGGCTGCGGCCTTGCTGCTCGCGCGCCCACCGCTCGACCTGCCCGTCGTTGAGGTCGGCCGGCGCGCCGGGCACGACGATGCGCGTGAAGGCGGGGGCAGTGTTGAAGTCGTAGCGCGGGACGAAGAACAGGCCGTGCTGCGAGCGAATCAGGCGGCGCGTCGAGGCGACGGTGTAGTTGATGGTCGCGCCACTGCGGGTATAGGCGTCGATGACGGCCGTCAGGTCAAGCTCCCCGATGCCATCGAAGAGGACCACGCCCATGTTCGTACGCTGCGTCCCGTAGGCCATGTTGAGAATCGTCCACTCCAGCGGGTCGCGGTCCAGGTGGAAGGCGGGGTTGTCCAGGAACTGCATGAACGGATAGTTGAGCTTATCGGCGGTCGCCTGCGCTACGTCCGCGCCGACTAGCTTGCGCACGACGTAGAGCGTCGTGGGGATGCCGTTGGTGATGCCCGCCGAGGTCACAATGTTGCCACTGTCGACATAGCGCTGACCCTGAACCCAGTTCACCTGGGGATAGCGGCGTGTGGACTGCGAGAACATGTCCCAGTAGGTGGTGGCAGGGCGACCGTCGAGCAGGCCCGTCTCGGCCAGGTTGAGGGAGCCGGCGCAGATGCTCAACAGCGTTGTGGTGGGGCCAAAGTGGTCGCGGATCCACTGCGTCGTCGGCCCATTCTCTGGCGTGTTGATGTTGCTCATGAAAGGGATGACGATGAGGTCGGGGTTCTTGCCGACGACGTGGTTGTATTCCTCGAACGAGAAGTGGGGCATGACGTCCAGCCCTTGACCCAGGTTGACGAGTTTGGCCTCCGGTGCGACACCGTAGACATTGAATGCGCCTGACGTGGTCAGCACTTCGAAGGGGCCGAGGAAGTCGGTCAACTCGGTGGCGATGTTGCTCATGATGATGACGGCGGTGCGCTTGGTCGGGTCAGGGGCGGGCAACGCGGGCCGCTCGGCGAAGGACGGGGGCGGGTTGTAGCCCATCTTGGGCCAGGTGCGGGCGATCATGATGCCGCCGAGCACGAGGGGCGGGATGAGGAAGGCCAGGATGTAGCCAAACACGCGGGCAACGGGAGCGAGGCGGGCGATGAGCGAGGTGCGCATGATGACTGTTTCCTCCGTAGGGTCAACGTTCCTCAGGGACGGGTAGTGGTCAGCGGTGTCGGAGCGGTCAGCAGGTCGGGCGGCGTGGCGAGCGGGCCGCTGAGCGAGCGCAGGAAGGCCTCCAACTGAGCCAACTCACGCTCCGAGAGCTTGAGCGGGTTCAGCTCGCTATGACCATGCGGGCCGGGCTGAGCCTGGTTGTAGTGCGCCAGCACCTCGCGCAGCGTCGCGAACTGCCCGGCGTGCATGTAGGGCGCGGTGTGCTCGATATTGCGCAACGACGACGGCTTGAACGCGCCTTCCAACTCATGCCCGGTCGCGGACATGAACTTCAACTCGCTACAGTCGTCAGGCCCGGCATCGCTGTAGCGGCTCAGGCAGTTGAATTCGTCCTGCAGTACATCCTGCGCGCCCTTCGCGCGCCCCATGTCGTCGGGGAGACCGGCCCGAGGCGGAACGCCCGTGTTATGGAAGTCGTTGTTCGTGAACAGCGGGCCGTTGTGGCACTTGGTACACTCGGCCTTGCCGATGAACAGCCGCAGTCCCGCAATCTCATCCGACGAGAGCGCCGGCTGGCCTGCCTTATCGTCCTGTAGCACCGCCTTGACGTACTGGTCAAAGCGCGACGGGCCTGGCAGAATCTGGCGCTCGTAGGCGGCGATGGCCTTGCCCATGTTGGCATAGACGCGGGTGACGGCGTCGCGGTCGGCGGGCGCCATCCCGTCCCAGGCGGCGCGGGCCTGCGCATCGGGCACAGGGCCGCCCGTGGGCGGGAAGCGCTGCGCATCGGACAGGTCAGGCAACGGCCCGAAGAGCGCTTCGTACTCGGCGCGATAGGATTGAGCGATGGTGTGCGCGTACTGGAGGCGCGAGCCACCATGCTCGACCGCGCTTTCCATCGGGCCGAGAGCCTGAGCCCATTGGCTGTCCTTGCGACCATCCCAGAAGAGCCACGGGCTGTAGGCCGTGCCGACAATGGTCATCGTCTTGCGTGTCGTCGTCCCGACGCCCTGCCCCAGCGGCTTACCATCCTGGAACAGCTTGTCCGGGATGTGGCAGGTGGCGCACGCGACCTGTCCGTTCGAGCTAAGGCGCGTGTCGAAGAACAGGCTATGGCCGAACGCTACCGCGCGTGGGTCGTCGGCAACGTGGTTGGACGGATCGGGAGGCAGAGGCGGGAGGCTGCCCAGCCACAACCCGCGCAGCGCCGCCTTCTCCTCCGCCGACCACTCGGCGCGGCTGGCGCACCCCGCCAGCAGCAGTCCAATCGCCGCGAGAAACACGGCGCCAAGCGAGATGATGATGGTAGTGAGCGACTTCATGGGACGACCCCCTGTTCGGACCTTCTAGTCTAGGAGAGAGGCCTCCGCTGAGTGTGGGACCAGATTGAACGTTATGTTGTCGGACCCAGTGTGATCCGTCACCCGGAACTTGAGCAGTCACCAGCTCTGCATGTTGTGATTCATGCCATCGAGTACAAAACCCGCGATACCGAGATAGTGCTTAACCTGAGTATGGTCATACAGTCCGG
>CAZLBQ010000500.1:0-4679 GCA_964557745.1 uncultured Anaerolineales bacterium | reverse complement strand
TTCGCGGCAACCTGTGAGTTGGTGGGCCTGTGCGACTCGAACGCAGGACGCCTGACGCAGCGCGCCGAGTGGGCGCAGGCGTTGGGCGTTCAGCCTCGGACCTACCTGGCTACCCAATTCGACCAGATGGTGGCCGAGACGCGGCCCGATGTCGTCATCGTGACCACGGTTGATGCTGACCACGATGAGTACATCTGCCGCGCCCTGGAGTTGGGCTGTGATGTTATCACCGAAAAACCGATGACCACCGACGAGCACAAGGCCCAGCGCATTCTTGATACGCGGCGGCGCACCGGTCGCAAGGTCACGGTCACCTTCAACTATCGCTATGCCATGCCGCGCACCCAGGTCAAGGATCTGCTGGCCTCGGGCGTGATCGGCAATGTGGTATCGGTCGATTTCCACTGGCTACTGGATACCTATCACGGCGCGGACTACTTCCGTCGCTGGCATCGCCGCAAGGAAAACTCGGGTGGCCTGATGGTCCACAAGGCGACCCACCACTTCGATCTCGTGAACTGGTGGCTCTCCACCGTGCCAGAGGCCGTGTACGCCTCGGGCGCGCGCAACTTCTACCGCCCCGAAACGGCTGAGCGGTATGGCCTCCACGACCGGGGGCCGCGCTGCTACGGCTGTCCGGCCTCGGATCGCTGCCCGTTCGTCCTGGACCTGACGGCCTATCCCAAACTGAAGCAGATGTACATCGACAACGAGAAGTATGACGGTTACTTCCGCGATCAGTGTGTGTGGGGCGCTGACATCAACATCGAAGACACCATGCATGTCATCGTGGATTATCGCAATGGGGTCAAGATGAGCTACTCATTGCACTCGTTCATGCCCTGGGAAGGCTACGTTGTGGCATTCAACGGCACGAAGGGGCGACTGGAGCATGTGTGCCAGGAACGGGTGTACATCAGCGGGGATGGCACGGTCCAGGGCGCGCTCGTGCCTCAAGGCACGCGCATCAACATCTTCCCTCACTTCCAGCCGGGCTATGAGGTTGAGGTATGGGCGAGCGAGGGCGGGCATGGTGGTGGCGATCCCATCATGCTCCAGACCATCTTCGCCCCCGATACGCTGGACGACCAGTACAAGCGCGCCGCCGACCATCGTGCGGGCGCCTGGTCCATCCTGACCGGCATCGCGGCCAACCGCTCGATGGCAACCGGCCAGCCAGTACAGGTGAGCGACTTGATTCATGGGCTTGACGAACCCGACTACATGCCCATGCCGAGTGCGACCGAGGCGATAGACCCTCTGCCTCTTCGGCAGTCCACGGCGGTACAAGTGACAGACTAAGTGAGCCGTGAGCAACGACGCTCCCCGAGGCAGTCGGTCAGGACCGTAACTATGAGTGGCGACACCCGCTACCTGGCCTATATCCAGGCTAGTGGGGAACTACCTGGAAGCCTCCGCTTCCAGCGTGTTTGTGTGCGCGCTGGCAAAGGGGGTTCGACACGGCTACCTCGCATCGAGGAGGAAGTGCATCGCATGAAAATTGTAGATGTCATCACCGAGACCTTCCACTATAAGTCGCGGGTCGTGCGAGACGCCGACGGCCATGGTCACCCCGGCCCTGAGCACGACGCGACGCAGACGCTGCTACGCATTGTCACCGATGAGGGCATCGAGGGCTGCTGCTTCGGGGGACCTGTCGATGCCATCCAGCGGATCGCTCGCTCGGCGCTGATCGGCGAAGACCCCTTCTACCGCGAGCGCATCTGGAAGCGCCTCAATGAGTGGCAGCGCCTCCACATCGGCATCCTGTCGGACAAGGCCCTGTGCGCGGTCGACCTGGCGTTGTGGGATCTGGCCGGCCACGCCCTCAATCAACCCATCCACCGCCTCTTGGGCGCCTACCGCGACAAGGTCAGAGCTTACGCCAGTACCATGTGCGGCGATGAGTTGCCCGGCGGCCTGGATACGCCCGAGGCCTATGCCGACTTCGCCGAGCAGTGTAAGGAGCGTGGCTACACTGCCTTCAAGCTACATGGCTGGATGCCACCGATCGCCTGGGCGCCCGACGCCCGCCGCGATGTCGCCGCCTGCCGGGCCGTCCGCCAGCGCGTCGGCGCTGGCATGGCCCTCATGCTCGACCCGTTCCACTATTACAGCCGCGAGGAGGCGCTGTACATCGGCCGCGAACTGGAGAAGCTCGACTTTGCCTGGATGGAAGAGCCAATGGACGAGCACAGTACGGCCTCATATGTCTGGCTTACGGAGCAATTGGCGCTGCCGATTTGCGGACCAGAGACCGCCGAGGGTAAGCTCCAGACGCGGGCAGAGTGGATAGTACAGAAGGCCTCCGACATCAGCCGGGGTGGGGTGTGGGATGTGGGGGGTATCACGCCCCTGATGAAGATTGCTCACCTGTGCGAGGCCTTTGGGGTAAGCCTCGAAATTCACGGCAATGGTGTGGGCAACCTGCACGCCCTGTGCGCCATGCCCATTCCCGGCGCGTACTACGAGCGCGGCCTCCTCCACCCCTTCCTGGACTATGACCAGCCGCCCCCGTGGTTGCATGAGGCGGTGGACCCCATGGACAGTGAGGGGTGGGTTCACGTCTCGCCGCGCCCAGGGCTGGGACTGAACATCAACTTTGATTACATCCGGTCGCACACGCGGTAAAGCCAAGGAGCGAAGGCGATGCCCCATCCCAAGTGGTATCTACCAGAGGACCGCTATTTCAACCCCGCGCCCGCGCAACGCCAGGTTGCCGTGCAGTTGTACCAGACGGTCGCGAACCTGCCCCTGATTAGCCCGCACGGCCATGTCGACCCGCGCCTGCTGGCCGACGAAAACGCCACCTTCGGCACCCCAACCGAGCTATTCATTATCCCCGACCACTACATCTTCCGCATGCTGTACTCGCAGGGCATCCCTCTGGAGGCTCTGGGTGTCCCACGGCTGGACGGTGGCCCCGTTGAACAGGACCACCGCAAGATCTGGCAGATTTTCGCCGATCACTTCTATCTGTTTCGAGGCACGCCAACGGGCGCGTGGCTGGCGCATGAACTGGGCATCGTCTTCGGCATCGAGGACAAGTTGACGGCCGAGACCGCGCAGTCTGTCTACGACGAGCTTGAGGCCAGGTTGTCCCAGCCCGAGTTCCGACCCCGCGCCCTGTTTGAGCGGTTCAACCTGGAAGTCCTGTGCACGACGGACGTGGCGACCGACCGCCTGACTCATCACCAGGCACTGCGCGCGTCGGGCTGGCGGGGGGAGGTTCGCCCCACCTTCCGCCCCGATGCCGTGGTCAACCTGGACGCGCCCCGTTGGCGGGAGAACATCGACCTGCTGAGTGAGGTAAGCGGGATCAGCGTGGATTCCTACCCGCGCTTCATCCAGGCGCTCGAGCAGCGACGCGCGATCTTCAAGGCGATGGGCGCCAAAGCGACCGACCACGCCGCTGTCACGCCCCATACGGCGGAACTCAGCGGCTCCGAGGCCGACGCCATCTTCCAGCGGGCCTTAGGTGGGCGGGCGACGGACGACGACGCGCGCCGCTTCACGGCGCACATGCTGATGGAGATGGCGCGCATGAGCGTTGAGGACGGGCTGGTGATGCAACTTCACCCTGGTTCCGTCCGCGACCACAACGAGGATGTCTACCGCCGACACGGCAAGGACATGGGCGGCGACATCCCCCAGGCCACCGAGTTTACCCACAACCTGCGGCCGCTCTTGAACAAGTATGGCGCCGACCCGCGTCTGCGGTTGATCGTGTTCATGCTGGACGAGTCAACCCAGGCCCGCGAGCTTGCGCCCCTGGCGGGGCACTACCCGGCCATGCGCCTGGGGCCGCCGTGGTGGTTCCACGACAGCATCAATGGCATGCGACGCTTCTTCGATCGGGTGATCGAGACGGCGGGGCTGTACAACACGGTGGGCTTCAACGACGACACGCGGGCGTTTGCCTCCATCCCGGCCCGCCACGATCTGTGGCGACGGGTTGCGGTGGACTGGATCGCCGGCCAGGTCGTGCAGGGCATCGTGGACGAGGACGACGCGCACGACATGGCCTATGACATGGCCTATGGCCTGACGAAACGGGCTTACCGCCTGGATGCCGCCTAGCGTCACGGCGAAACGATCGGGGGCAGATGTGGCCGACAGCGCGGCTGTACCTGATGCGACCCTATGGCCGACGATGACACTAGAGTCGCGGCCCTGGACGCGCTGGTGGTGGTTTGGCAGCGCCGTGAACGAAGCGGAGATTACGCGCCGCGCTGGAACTGCTCCGGGTCGAGGCGGGCGAAGGCCCGCCCAAAGGGGTCATGGGAGGGGATGCCGTTGGGCAGGTCCGAGGAGGTCCGCCGCCGGTACTGCAACGCCTCCGCCAGATGGTGGGGCTGGATGGTGTCGCCGCATAATGCATCCCATTTGCGCCCTTTGGAACCTATGCTGCCTGACCGGCCCCTGGTATAGTGTTCCGCAATTGCGCGCTATCCCCTCGCGGTCGCGCGACGACGTGGGTGGCCCGGTGGGTATCCAGGCTGGCGATGAGATAGACGGTGACGCCAACGACAGGAGGCACAGACCATGGAGGAACTACTGCTCTGGGGGATTGGCGCATCCGCGCGGGCGTTGTCACCGGGTGTGCCATGGTTGCGGCCTGTGGGGAGGACGGCGGTGAGGGGTGGCCGCGCGGTCGCAGATGGCGCCAAGGCCGGTGG
>CAZLBQ010000499.1:0-4683 GCA_964557745.1 uncultured Anaerolineales bacterium | reverse complement strand
GCTGGGCAGCGCATCTGGCAGGGGCGATTGCCCGTGCCTTCGCGGCGGGCGGTAGCGAGGGCAATGTCGTTCGCTTCGCCGGCCAGCCGGAGTACCTTGCCCAGTTCTGCCTCGACCTGCTGGCTGGGCAGGCCTGGGACCGCTGGTTCTACGGTCCGTTTCGGCCCTGGCAGGGGCTGCCCCCCGCCGCTGCGCTGGCCGCCGTGCTGCTCGACCAGCGCTCCCACCTGACCGAGACGCTGCGTATCCTACACACGCGTGGCAGCCTGGGGCGGGTGCTGGCTGCGCTGGATGAGGTGGCATTGCGAACCCTGTGGCAGAGTGGCCTGCGGGAGGTGGAGCCGAGTGGGGAGGCGCACCGCTCGCTGTTCGCGGCGGCGCTCGGCCTGTGCGACCGCCTGGCCCTGTGGCGGGGCGATCACCCCTCCTCCGAGAGTCTGTTTCAAGCCTACTTGGCGCATGGACCGGCCGCCGTCGATTGGCGCGACCGCCGCAGCCTCGCTGCCGCCGTTCTGGACGCCCTCCGCTTTCTGGCCCGCCAGGGCTATGTGGCCCTCGGCGGTCACCGCGCCGGCTCTGACACCGTCCCCCCGCCCGGCCAGGCTCGTTCGCTCTCGGTCGATGGTTCGCCAGGTGATTCGCGCCTTGCGCCCAACGCACTGGCTGAGGCGCTCGCCCCCCTCGACTGGCTCGATACCGACTGGCTGCGCGACGCGCTCAGTAATGCGTCACTGTCAGCGGGCCGGGCCGCCTCATCACGCGGTGCTTCAGCAGTCGAAGCGCGTGAGCCGGTCGCTCAGGGCCGCCCGTCCACGCCCGCGTCGCCCCAGACGCCGCCCGTCCAGCCAAGCCGATCGGCCTCTGCCAGTATCACCCCGCGCCAGCGCGACCTGCTGCGCGACCTGACCGCCGCAGCCAGCCCCCTTAACCTCCCGCCGCCATCAGGACAGGCGGCGGTCCCGGCCGCTGCGCTGCGTCTGTATGCCGCCCTTACCGCTCGCGCTCCCCAGTGGAGCGACGACGTCCTGGCTCTGGCGCTGATCCAGCGCCTCGTCGAGACCTGGGTAGTTCTGAGCCAGGCCCGCCGCCCAGCGGACATTCTATCCTACCTGGCGCGGGGCGACGCCGCAGGCGCGCTGGCGCTAGTGGCCGAGGGCGACCGCGCGTGGGGCGGTGAGGCGTTCCGCGTCTTGGCGCGGCTCGGCGCGCCGGCGCTGGCCGTTCTTGACGCGCTCGCCGGGGGCCAGCCGGGCAGGGCCGCCGAGCAGCCGCCCTCAACCCCATCGCTGATAGCGGACGCGTCCTCTCCCCACCCAGCGTCGCGGCGCTCAGGCCAACCCTGGCTTCAGTCGTCAACGGTGATCGAGACCGAGTGCGCGGGTATCGCTCTCCTGCTGCGCGCCGTGCTCGACGCGCGCCTCGCCTCCCTGGCCGAGACCGCCGGCTATCCGAGTGGATGGTCTACCGGCCCGCTCGCCCCGCTCCTGGTGGCCCTAGGTCAGCGCTGGGCGGCAGCGCCTGGCGAGGCGGCCCTTGATCCCGGTCTGCTGGCGCTGGCCGGCCAGGCCGATGAGATAACCCCGGCCGACCTTCGCGCGTGGGGGATGGGCGTGAGTGACGCCCAGCAGGGCCGCTTCCAGGCTGCCCTGCTGCGGCTCCTGGCTCGCCAGCGGGTGGTCCAGCGGGAAACGCTCCACCTATTCCAGGCCCCTGCTGACGACGCTCAGGTAGCGTTGGTGGGCGGGGACGCCAGTGGGGTAGTGTGGCCGCTGGAGCGGCTGGCCGAGCGCGACGCCATTCCGGACGTGGTGGCTCACTGGCTCGCCCTATGGCAAGAGGTGACAGGCGCTCGTCCCGACCAGCTTGTCTGGCCGGCGTCGCTGGCCCCGTCTCTACCCGCCAGTGCCACGCTGGACTGGCCGGTGGCGCATCTCGTGGCAGACGCAGCGGTGGAAGGGGAAGTGGATGAGGCGGCGACGCATCGCGCGGGCCGGGCAGCCCTAACGGCGGCCCTGCGCGCCCTCGACACTGGGGGGCTTGGTCTGCCCGCCCTCGACCTGACGCTGGGTCTCACGGCGGCGGCGCTGCTGCGGCTCTGGGGGCGCTGGCTGCGCCAGTTTGCCACGTCGAGCGTCCCGTACCTACTCAAGGAATTCATCCGCCGCCCCGGCCGCCTCTCATTGGATGCCAATGCCCTGACTGTCGAACTGGAGCCCCGCCCGCTGGACCTTGTTCTCGAGATGGCGGGCTACCTGGACGACCTGGAGGGGGTCTCGTGGCTGGGTGGGCGGACGGTGCGCTTCCGGCGCGGCTAGAGTGGAACACAGGCGATGGTCAACGACACCTTCGGCGCAACCAACGGTCGGGTCGCCACCCGGGTAGGCGAGGCAAGTCAAGCCCTCGCGCTGGACGGGTTGGACGCGGCTCGCTATCCCTACCATGACAGCCGCGAACACCTGGCCGACGAACTGCGGCGGGTTGACCAGTTCGTGCGCGCTCAGACGGTGCGCTGGCGGCTGACGCTGGGCGCGGCCAAACCCGAGGCGTTGTGGGGCATGATCCACGTCACCGACGCCGAGGTCGATGCCTACCTGAGCGCGCCCTTTGGCCTGGGGGACGTGCCCGACGCGCTGGCCCACGCGCTCCGTCCCTATTGGGACGCAGCCTCAGCGCTGGAGCGCGACATTCAGGCGCGCCAGTCTGCCACCTCGCCCGACGTTGTCTTGCGCCTGGCCCGCCTCCAGGCGCTGTTTGGCCTGTCCGCATTGGATCGGGATGCCGTGCTGGTCTGCCTGCTCTCGGAGCTTGACGGGCGCTATCGCCGCCTGTTCGGCTATCTGCAAGACGACGCCACGCGCACCCGGCCGAGTGTCGAGCTGGTCCTCCAGACCCTCCACCCCCTGGTCCATCCCGCCAGCGGTTATGCGCTCTTTGCCGCCGACGCGCCGTTGATCAGGCGCCGCTTGCTCATCGTGGACAGCGAGGCGTCGGGCGATGTGCCCCTGGCGATGCGCTCGCTGCGGCTAGACGACCGTATCGCCGCCTACCTGCTGGGCAGCGACACCCTGGACGCCCGCCTGAGCGCCCTGCTCGCTCCCGCCCCGCCCGGCCCCGATTGGGATGATCTGGTCGCTGATGCCGAGCGCCGCGCCGCGTTCCAACAGCTCGCCGCTTGGTGGCAGACGCGACGCGGACAACCCGACGCGGGAGGCGTTGCGTTCCTGCACGGCCCCTACGGCAGCGGCCGTCTCACGACGGCGCGCGCCATCTGCGCTGCCGCCGACACCCCCCTCCTGCTCGCCGACGTCGGCCAGGCCCTCCACAGTCCGCTGGGTTGGGAAGCCTCGGTTGACCTGTGTTATCGTGAGGCTTTACTCCAGAACGCGGCCCTGTATTGGGCGGGCTGCGAGGCGCTCCTGGCCCCCGAGCAGCCGCCGCAGCGCTGGGACGCTCTCGTGACGGCCGCCCAGCAGTTCGTGGGTCTCACCTTCCTCGCCAGCCACACGGCCTGGGAGCCGGCGGGAGTCTTCCGTAGCCTGCCCTTCTTCCGCCTGGACTTCGGCATGCCGGGCTACGACCTTCGCTGCCGGTTGTGGACCGCGCTGCTGCCCCCGGCGCCGGCGTTTGCCGAGCCAGCCCCTGACCGCGCCGTTCTCGCCGAGTTGCTCGCCAACAGTTTCCAACTCACCGAGGGTCAAATGGCCGACGCTGTGGCGACGGCGCGCGGCCTCGCCTTCCGCCGCGACCCGGCCGCGCCGCGCCTGACCGTCGACGACTTGCACGAGGGCTGCCGCCGCCAGTCCGGCTTGCGGCTCATGACCTTCGCCCGCCGTGTCGAGCCGCGCACCGACCTGACCTTCGATGACCTGATCCTCCCGCCGCCCAACCGACGCCAGTTGCAGGAACTCCGCGACCGCATCCGGCTGCGCAGCCGCGTCTACAGCGGGCTGGGGTTCGAGCGCCGCCTATCGTTGGGCAAGGGATTGATTGCCTTGTTCACCGGCGCGTCCGGTACCGGCAAGACGATGGCCGCTGAACTCCTGGCGCGCGAGCAGCGCGTCGACCTCTACAAGGTCGATCTGTCGGCCGTGGTCAGCAAGTACGTGGGCGAGACCGAGAAGAACCTGAGCCGCATCTTCGCCGAGGCCGAGGACGCCAACGCCATCATCTTCTTTGACGAGGCCGATGCCCTGTTCGGCAAGCGCGGCGAGGTCAAGGAGGCGCGCGACCGCTGGGCCAACATTGAGATCAACTTCCTGCTCCAGCGTATCGAGGAGTACGCGGGCGTCGTGATCCTGGCCTCGAACCTGCGCCAGAATATCGACGAGGCCTTCCTGCGCCGCCTCCACGTGATTGTCGATTTCCCCTTCCCGGATGCGGCGGCGCGGTTGCGTATCTGGCAGGGCATGTTCCCGCCCGGCGTCGCCGCGCCCGCGCCGGTCGACCTCCAGACCCTGGCCAACCCCTTCCCCCTGGCCGGGGCCGCCACCAAAAAAACCGCCTCCACCGCCCCCTCCCCCCCCCTGCCCACCCTCGAGAACGGCGCCTCCTTCGGCCGCCTCTTCGGCCACGCCCGCGCCGCGCGCCGCCGCCGCATCGCCGAGCTCCTGCAGAGCACCGGCCTCGCACCGTTCCGCGACCGGCTCGCCGGGCAGCTCTCCGGCGGCATGAAGCAGAAGCTCG
>CAZLBQ010000498.1:0-4684 GCA_964557745.1 uncultured Anaerolineales bacterium | reverse complement strand
GAGTGCGTCAATTAGAAGAGTCAGCGCCATTCAGTCTTACATCGCCCCCGCCGGAGTTTCCCGTGAGCCATGTCTTTCCCGTCGGTAAGTTGCCCCCCGACACCCTGCTCCCTCTCCTGGCCCGCTACGCGCCGCCCGCGCCGGGCGTTGTTGTCGGGCCGGGGCTGGGCCTCGACGCCGCCGTCCTCGACCTGGGGGACCGCTGGCTCGTCGCCAAGACCGACCCCATCACCTTCGCCAGCCACGAGATTGGCTGGTACGCCGTCCACGTCAACGCCAACGACGTCGCCGCCCTGGGCGCGACGCCGCGCTGGTTCCTCGCCACCCTTCTCCTGCCCGAGGGCCGCACGACGCCCGACCTGGTCGAGACCGTCTTCGCCCAGGTCCACGCCGCCTGCGCCGAGATTGGCGTCCACCTCGTCGGCGGCCACACCGAGATCACCTACGGCCTGGACCGGCCCATCGTCGTCGGCCAGATGCTCGGCGACGTCGCCCCCGACCACCTGGTGACGGCGGCGGGCGCGCAGGTGGGCGACGCTTTGCTGCTCACCAAAGGCGTCGGGTTGGAGGGCACGGCACTCATCGCCCGCGAGAAAGCCGCCGAGTTGGGCCACCTGCCGCCCGCAGACCTCGTGGCGGCCCAGGGCTATCTCCACCGGCCCGGCATCTCCGTCGTGCGCGACGCCGCCATCGCCACTCGCGCCGGCCGCGTCCATGCCATGCACGACCCCACCGAAGGCGGCGTGGCGACGGGGCTGCGCGAGATCGCCGAGGCGTCCGGCGTCGGCCTGGCGGTCGAGGGCGACGCGCTGCCCGTGTCGCCCATCACAGCCGCCGTGTGCGCCACCTTTGGCCTCGCCCCCCTGGGCCTCATCTCGTCGGGCGCGCTCCTCATCAGCCTGCCCGCGGGGGACGCCCCGGCCGTCGTCGCCGCGCTCCACGCCGAGGGCATCGCGGCGGCCATCATTGGCCGCGTCGTCCCCGCCGACCAGGGACTCACCCTCTGGCAGGGGGAAAGCGTCGTCCCGCTCCCTGACTTCGAGCGGGACGAACTGGCGCGGCTCTTTTGACGACCGCCGACTACCGACCGCCGACCGCCGCCGAAGGTCACTTTCAGTGGTCGGCGGTCAGCGGTCAGCGGTCAGCGGTCAGCGGTCAGCAGTTAGGAGAGTTGCGGGATCGGCTGCGGCGGGAACAGGAAGCGGCCCTTGCCGTTGGCCCACTCGTTGGAGTTGAGGTAGTCCGTCACGTTCCCGCCCGGCGGCACCACCTTGTCCATCGCCTCCGCCAGGTCCGGCGACAGCGTCTTGTCCAGCACCGCCAATTGGTCGTCCAGGTGCTCCATCGTGCGCGGGCCGATGATGGGCGCGGTGATGCCCGGCTGGTCCTTGCACCACAGCAGCGCCAGTTGGGAGGCTGTCATCCCCGCCTGCGCCGCGAGTTCGCTCACCCGCTCCGCCGCCTCCAGCGCCTGCTCGGTCATGCGCTCGCCGAACAACGACGACAACCCCATGCGCGCCATGCGCGAGTCCGACGCCAGCGCCTCACCCTTGCGGTAGCGCCCGGCCAGCATCCCGCCCGCCAGCGGCGACCACGGCAGGATGGCCACGCCGTACTTCATGCACAGCGGGACCAACTCGTTCTCGATGCGGCGGTCGAGCAGGTTGTACGGCGGCTGCTCCGAGACGAAGCGCGCCAGGCCCTTCATCTCGCTGACCATCAGCGCCTCCATCAACATCCACGCGGCGAATGTGGACGTACCTATATAGAGGACCTTGCCGTCCTGGACGAGCTTGTCCAGCGCGGCCAGCGTCTCCTCGATAGGGATGGCCGCCTGCGGGCGGTGCAACTGGTACAGGTCGATATAGTCGGTTTGCAGCCGCCGCAGCGACGCCTCGCAGCCCTGGATGATGTGGCGGCGCGAGTTGCCCCGGTCGTTTGGCCCCGGCCCCATCGGGTTGTAGACCTTCGTTGCCAGGATAACCTCGTCACGGCGGCCGCTGTCCTTGAGCGTCGCCCCAACAATGCGCTCGCTCTCGCCGTTGTTGTACACGTCGGCGGTGTCGACAAAGTTGATACCGGCGTCCAGCGCGCGTAGAATGATACGCCGCGAGTCCTCTTCCGAGGTTGGGGCGCCAAAGTTCATCGCCCCCAGACACAGGGGTGAGACAAGGATACCCGAGCGGCCCAGCGCACGATAATTCATCACCGTCTCCTGTTTGAGAATGGGGTAGCGTCTTTTGTCACGCGAACGTATTGTAGGCCCGCTCTCGCGCGGGGTCAACGCGAGCCTCACCGAGCGGCTGGCCTGGCTGGCCGTCCTCCTCGTCGCCTGGCTGGCTCCGTTCCAGCCCGCCATCTCCCTGGTGCATGGCCGCCTCACCGACGTCCGTACCGCCTCGGCCCTCGGCTTCCTGGCCGTCGGCCTGTGGCTGCTCGACCTCGGCGTCAGCCGCCGCGTCCCCCGCCTGCCGCGCCTCCTGACCCTGGCGCTGCTCGTCTGGCTCGCCCTCGCCGTCCTGGCCGGGCTGTTCGCCCCGACCAACCGCTTCGACGCCCTCAAGTTCACCGCGCGCCTGGGCCTCGGCGTCGGCGTCTGCCTGGCGACGGCCGACCTAGCGCGGGACGCCGCCCGGCGCTGGACCCTGGCGCGGGGCATGGTCATGGCGGGCACGGTCGTCGGCCTGCTCGGCCTGGACGAGTATAGCGCCTGGCCGCCCGCCGTCGCCTTCACCAGCCTGTTCAAAGATGCGCCTACCCTGGTCGGCGACCAGGTCCGCATCAGTTCGACGTTTAGCTACACCACCGTCGCCGCCATGTACCTGGAACTCGTCATCCCGTTCGCCGTCGGCTGGCTGTGGCGCGCCCTGTCGGAGTGGCGGCGCGGCGTAACCCTGGCCCTCGTCGTCGCCCTCGTCATCCTTGGCGAGGCCATGATTCTCACCTTCACCCGCAGCAGCCTCATCGCGGTTCTCGCCGCCCTGGCGTTGATGGCCGGTATCGCCTGGCGCCAGCGCCAGCGTCGGCTCGCCTTTGCCGCTGCTGGGGTCGGCGTTGGCCTCGCCCTCCTCGTCGGCGCGACCGCCCTCGTCACGCCGACCCTGGCCCTGCGTCTCCGCACCGAGAACGACCGCGCCTGGTACGGCGCGCAGTACGCCCCGCCCCCGCTGTCCACGCTCCGCGCGGGTGAGACCGTCACCGTCACCGTCCAGGTCACGAATACTGGCCGGCTCGCCTGGCAGCCCGACGCCGCGCGCCCCATCGGCCTGTCCTATCACTGGCTGGCCCACGACGAGGATGCTGTCGCCAACTGGGAGGGGCGTCGCGCGCCGGTCCCCATCGCCGTCGCGCCAGGCCAATCAACCACCATCGCCGTCCCGGTGCTTGCGCCTATCCAGTCAGGCCCCTATCGCCTGGCGTGGGACATGGTGCAGGACCACGTCGCCTGGTTCAGCGCCAAGGCTGTCCCGATGGCTATCCAGCCTGTCGATGTCACACCCGGCGCGCTGCCGTCGACCCACTCGCCCCCGCTCCTTGAACTCCAACCCCTGCCCCGCGAGAGCGCCGTCGATCTCTCCCCCAGCCGCCGCGTCCTGTGGGGCGTTGCCCTGACGATGCTCCGCGACCGCCCGCTGCTAGGCGTCGGGCCTGACAACTTCCGCCTCGCCTATGGCCGCTACACCGGCCAGACGATTTGGGACACGGGTACCCACGTCAACAACATGTACCTGGAGATGTTCGCGGACATGGGCGTGCCGGGCGGGCTGGCCTTCCTCCTTCTCGTCGCCGCGACCGCGTGGACCGCCTGGCGCGCCCTGCGCCGCGGCCTGGCCTCGACTCACGACGACGCTGGCCCCGTCCTCTATCTCGCCACCGCCGGCGCGGCCAGCCTGCTGGCCTGGCACGTGCATGGTGTCGTCGACGTCTTCTACGCCTTCCTCCCCCTCGCCCTGGTCTACTGGGCGATCCTGGGCCTCGTGGCGAGTCAGAGCGACACGTGAGACGGCTTGGCATGGGCCGCGTCGCCCAACTCGTCACCGTCGCGCTGGCGCTGATGATGCTGCCCTTCGAGGTCATCGCCCCCCTCGTCCATCTGCCCGGCGTCGGCTTCACCAACCTCGAACTCGCCCTCCTGCTGGCCGTCGCCGTCTGGCTGGGGCGCCACCTTCGCAGCATAACCCCGTCTCTCTTCTACCGAGACCTGACAGGTTTCCAAAACCTGTCAGGTCTCCGCGCCGCTATTCTCACCGCACGGGTCGTTCCTCCCCTCCTCTGGCCCGTGTTGGCCGTCCTGGCGACGGCCTGGCTGGCGGCTCTCCTGGCGCCCACCTTCAAGCTGGCCGCCCTCAAGGTCGCCGCCCGCTGGACTGTCGGCGCGCTGTTTGGCATGGCTGTGGCCGACGTCGCCCGTGAAGAGCGCGCGGCGCGTGTCGTCGCGGGGTCCGTCGTCCTCGGCGCGGTCGTGACAGCGACGCTGGGCCTGGCCGAACTGGCGGGCGTGGGTGCAGTCACAAGCCTCCTGGCTCTCTTCCGGCTGTCGCCGCCCCAATTGGGACCGGCCGCCCGCCTCAGCGCCAGCTTTGGCTCGGCCAACACCGCCGCCATGCTCTTCACCATCGCCCTCTGCCTCGCCCTGGCCCTCTTCCTATCCTTCCGCGCCCCCGCGCCCCTGCCCCTCCGCGCC